>JASIGD010000432.1 GCA_030045295.1 Streptosporangiaceae bacterium | reverse complement strand
GCCAGCGGATCACCGCCAGCGGCAGCAGGCCGGCGGAGGCTGCCATCGCCGCGGCCGCGGCGGCCAGGTGGTGTCCCGCGAGCCAGATCCCGGCCGGCAGCGCGACTACGGCCGGGACGCCTGAGACGACGCCGAGCAGGCCCAGCCCTTCGCCGCGCCGTTCGGCAGGCAGCAGCTTGGCGGTGAGCGTGCCGGTGACCACGCCGCACAAGCCGAAGCCGATCCCGCGCACCAAGCTGATGCTCACCATGACGGCCTGGGGCTCGCGGGCGAGCATGGCCAGGGCCGGCGCGCCGAGCAGCACGGCTCCGACCGCGAGCACCACCCGGCAGCCGAGCCGCCTGATCGCTGCCACGGCCGCGGCCTCGGCAGCCACGGTGCCGACCAGCAGGGACCCGGTGATCAGCCCGGCACCGGAGCTGCCGCCGCCAGCCGCCGCCGTCAGCATCGGCATCACCGACAGCAGCAGGAAGAAGCTGGTAAGCGAGGTGAACTCGGCCAGGAACGTCACTGCCAGCGGCACGCTGAGGAGCCGGGCCGGAACCGCTGCATCAGGCCGTGCCCGCGTCAAGGTGCTCATGGTACGCACGGTAGGACCCAGCCGGCCTGCTGATAAGGTCCGATTTCATGGCGATTGAGTGGTCCGGTTTGAGCCCGGGCCTGCTGGTCCGGCTCGACCGTTCGTCCAGCCAGCCACTGCGCGCCCAGCTGGAGGCGAGCCTGCGCGAGGCGATCAGGGATGGCCGGCTCCGCGCCTTGGAGCGGCTGCCGTCCTCCCGGGAGCTGGCGCGTGAGCTCGGCGTCTCCCGCGGCCTGGTGCAAGAGTGCTACGGGCAGCTGCTGGCCGAGGGATACCTGACCAGCCGCACCGGGTCGGCCACCCGGGTCGCTGGCCTCAGCGGCCAGCAACCCGGTGACCAGCCCGCGGCCGGCCCGGCTGTGGTTTCACCCTCGCCGTCCCGCCAGCCCCCGGAACCGCCGCTCATCGCGGATTTCCAACCGGGCGTACCGGACCTGTCGAGCTTCCCGCGTACCGACTGGGCCTGGGCCATCAAGCAGGCGTGCACTCAGGCTGCCTCCGCGGACCTGGGGTACGGCGACCCGCGCGGCAGCTCGGTGCTGCGCGAGGTCCTCGCCGGGTACCTGCGGCGGGTACGAGCCGCCGCGGCCAGCCCGGCGCGGATGATCATCAGCACCGGCTTCGCACAAGGAATCAACCTGGTGCTGCGCGCCCTGGTCGGCCAATGCGACGTGACCTGCGTCGCCTTCGAAGACCCCGGCTACGGCAGCGCGCAGGCGGACGAAACAGTCCGCGCCGCCCTGGCGATCGGCATCCATGTCACCTACGTGCCGGTCGACCAGCAAGGCCTCGTGGTCGGCGAACTGGCGGCCAGCGGAGCCCAGGCTGTCGTGGTCACCCCGGCACACCAGTCGCCTACCGGGGTGGTCCTGTCCCCGGCCCGGCGTCACGCCCTGACCGAGTGGGCGCGGCGCGGCGGCGGGTAC
This sequence comes from Streptosporangiaceae bacterium, assembly GCA_030045295.1. Next base: position 11,158 of record JASIGD010000432.1, on the reverse strand, counting down.
GTGATCGAGGACGACTACGACTCGGAGTTCCGCTATGACAAGGAACCCGTGGGCGCGCTGCAGGGACTAGCCCCGGACCAGACCTTCCTGCTCGGCACCGCCAGCAAGGCGCTGGCGCCCGCGGTCCGCCTCGGCTGGATCCACGCTCCTTCCCGGCTGGCCTCAGCGGTCGCCGCCGAGAAGGAAATGAGCGACCGCGGCTCCTGCACGCTAGACCAGCTCGCCCTGGCCACCCTGCTCACAACCGGCCGGTACGACCGCCACCTGCGCCGGATGCGAAGTGTCTACGCCGCCCGCCGCACCGCACTGACCGACGCGTTCGCCAGATACGCCCCCCGAGTCCAGCTCACCGGGCTCGCGGCCGGATTCCACGCTGTCGCGTCCCTGCCGCCCGGCGCCGACGAGACGGCAGTGACCGCCGCGGCGCATGAACGGCGGGTCGGGCTGCACGGCATCGGCGGCTACCGCGGCAACCCTGGCCTCACGGCCCTGCCCGCGCTGGTGATGGGCTTTGGAAACGTCCGCGAGCGAGCCATCGAACCCGCCGTCGCCGCCGTCGCCGACCTGCTCAGCTGACCGGGAAGCAACCGTGCCCGGGACCAGGCACCTCGGCTAGCCCCGTTCTGCGACCCGCCCGCCCGGGCCATCCGGCTGCCCGTGGCCGGCGGATCCTTGGGCCGCTGTCACCGCCCGTTTGTGCGCTCGGCATGAGTCGGCGCGAAATGCTGGGGAAACGCCAGGTTGCGGCACCGCTGGTGGCGCGGCGCGCCGCAGACGGGGCACTCAGACCGGCGCACCGCCGGCTCCAGGCGGGCCAAGGTGTCGGCGTCCATCTTGCGGGGCTCCGGCTCAGCGGGAAGCCTCAGCGGCCCTCGCAGCGCCAGTTCGGACACGAACCGCTGGTACTCCGGCTCGCACCGTTCGCAGCGGCAGCCTCGCACCCAGGCCAGTACCGTGCCGTGCGGCGGCGGCGCGGGCGGCAGGCTGCCCCATGCGGTCATACCTCCACGGTAGTGCAGCGCGCCGCGAGCCCGCCAAGCGGGAAACGTGGTGGCGAGGGCATAAACGCGGTCGGGCAGCGCAGGTCGGGTGAAAGCGGATTATGACCAGAACCTGACGGCTCATTCCGGCTGCGCTCCCGATCAGCTGGCTACCCGTTGACCTGGTCCAGGTCGGCGCCGCCGTGTCCCATGCACATATCCTGGCTCCTGCCGCCGGCCACGACATCCTCTGCGCCGCGGCCTGATCTGCCGTCCTCACCATCGTCTCCGCCGCCGCCTGCCGCCCCGCCCGCATCTCCGGCTGACGTCACGATCGCGCGCCGGGTTCTCGCCCGCCCGCTCCAGCTGCGTAGCCAGAGCAGGCCGAAAACGGGAAGGACGAGCGGGACGAAGCCGTAGCCGCTGCCATATCCAGACCACACCGTGGCGTCGGGGAAGGTGGCCGGGTCGACGAGGCTCCAGGTGCCCACCGCCAGCACGCCGGCCAGTTCGATCGAGCAGGAAAAGACGGCGATCCGGCGTGCTGCCGGACTGCCGACGGCGAGGGTGACCGTGGCGACGATGTAGACGACACCGGCGAAAGCCGACAACAAGTAGGCGACCGGGGCGTGGTCGAACTTCGTCGCGATCTGCACCCCCGCCCGCGCGGAAGCGGCGAGCGCGAACAGCGCGTAGACGGCGATCAGCACCCGGCCCGGGCCCGTCCTGGTCGAGCCCGGCCGCGCTGCCGCGGGCTCAGGCGCTGCGGCGGGCTCAGGCGCTGCGGCGGGCTCAGGCACTGTCGCGGGCTCAGACACGGATGACCGGCCAGATCTGATGCAGCCGGACCATCAGCACGGCCGCCACGAGCCCGGCCACGGCGATGACCGCCGGGCCCCACCGTGATCGCTCCAGCAGCCCCCAGAACGCCGCGGCCACCGGGACGAGCGGCATCGCGATCAGGTATCCGATGAGCACAGCCAGGTCGGCCGGGCGCCCGCCGCCGGCGAGTCTGGCCACGACGATGCCGACCTGGACAAGCAGCAGGATCTCAAGGACGCCAACCGCGACGAGCAGGCCAATGCCCATACGCCGGTCCCGGGCGGTCGTCAGCAGCGCGTACCCGGCCAGCGCTAGACCGGCGACGATGATCGTCGTGGACACGACGCCGTTCACGTACGACATGTTACTACGTCTCGTAGTAACTGGCACCGGCCTGCCACTGCTGGACGCGGCCTGATCCCGACTTGGCCTATGCCCGGGTAGCGCCTGGAGGCGGCGATGAATTTGCGCTGGACCAGCGTCTGCATTGAATAGACGATGATGCATCCCCGACGAAGGAGCCACGCATGGCACGAGTCAATACGTACCTCAACTTCCAGGGCCAGGCCGAGGAGGCATTCGCCTTCTACGCCAAGACCTTCGGCACGGAGGTCACCACGCTCAGCCGCTACTCGGACATGCCCGCCGCCGGGCCCGGCGAGCTACCCGCCGAGGAGCGGAACCTGGTGCTGCACGCCGAGCTCCCGATCATCGCCGGCCACCTGCTGATGGCCACGGACATGCTCCGGTCGATGGGTCAGCAGACCCGCATCGGCAATAACACCACCCTGTGCCTCGACGTAGACAGCAGACAAGAGGCCGACCGCCTGTACAGCGCCCTGTCCGAGGGGGGCTCGGAAGGATCCCCCATGGCCGACATGCCGTGGGGCGATTACTGGGGCGTCATCCTGGACCGCTACGGCATCCGCTGGATGGTCAACCACACCCCGGCATCCTGAACGACCGTCAACGTCGCCGCAGATCCGCGACGACGCCCGGGGAAGAACACCGGCCCTTGACGCCTCGGCTGGCCCCGATCGAACAGGAATCGAGAAGCGCAGGCGCGCCGCCGGGCCTAGCCTTTACCACAGATGGCCGGCATCATGCCGAGCCGTGCACGTCGAAACGGAGCCGGGAATGCCTGCGAAGAACCCCGAGACCGAGCCTGACGGTTTCACCGCTGAGGAGCGCGCCGCGATGAAGGCGCGCGCCGCCGAGTTGCGCGCCGAGGGCAAGAAGGGCGCCAAGAAGGCCGACGGGCTGCAGGCGGTCCTCGACAGGATCGCCGAGATGGCGCCGGAAGATCGGGCGCTCGCCGAGCGGGTGCACATGACGGTGACCGCCGCCGCCCCGGATCTGTCACCGAAGACCTGGTACGGGATGCCTGCCTACACCAACGCGGACGGTAAGGTCGTCGTCTTCTTCCAGGACTCGGGCAAGTTCAACTACCGGTACTCGACCCTGGGTTTCCAGGAGGCGGCCAACCTCGATGACGGGGACATGTGGCCCGTGTCGTACGCGTTGCAGAAGTGGAGCGCCGTGGTCGAGAAAAAGGTCGCCGAGCTGGTCAAGGCTGCGGTCTCCTGACCGTCGCCGCGGCCTTCGCCGCGGCGACGGCCGGTCAGCGCGTCGGCCGGTGCCTGATGTCCGCCGGATGGTGGTGAAAGGAGCGGGGGATGACTGATGGCAGCCCGGGAACGATGCGGGCGTGGGTGGTGAGCCGACCGGGACCGATCGAGGCCGGCCCACTGAGGTACGTGCCCAAACCGGTGCCGGTCCCGGCTCCCGGGGAGCTGCTGGTGCAGGTCCGGGTCTGCGCGGTGTGCCGCACTGACCTGCACGTCTGCGAGGGTGACCTGCCGGTGCACCGGGAGCACGTCACGCCTGGCCACATGGTCGTGGGCCCGGTCGCGGCGCTGGGCGAGGGCGTCACCGGGTACGCCGCCGGGGACCGGGTCGGGGTGGCGTGGCTGCGGCACGTCGACGGGACCTGCGCCTACTGCCGCCGGGGCGATGAGAACCTGTGCCCGAACTCGCTCTACACGGGCTGGGACGCCGACGGCGGCTACGCGGAGTACACCACCGTGCCGGCCGCGTTCGCCTACCGGCTGCCGGACGACGTGCCCGACGTCGAGCTGGCGCCGCTGCTGTGCGCCGGGATCATCGGCTACCGGGCGCTGCTGCGCGCCTCGCTGCCCTCCGGCGGCCGGCTCGGGCTGTACGGATTCGGTGACAGCGCCCACCTGGTCGCCCAGGTCGCGCTGGCCCAGGGCGCGAGGGTCCACGCGCTGACCCGCGGCGAGGCGTCCCGGCGGCTCGCGCTCGAGCTGGGCGCCGCGTCGGCCGGCGGCGCGTACGACTCCCCGCCCGAACCCCTGGACAGCGCGATCTTGTTCGCGCCGGTCGGGGACCTGGTGCCGGTCGCGATGCGGGCCCTGGACCGGGGCGGGGTCCTGTCCGTGGCCGGGATCCACCTGACCGACACGCCGCCGCTGAACTACGAGCGCGAGCTGTTTTACGAGAAGGAATTGCGCAGCGTCACCTCCAACACCCGGCACGACGGCCGGGAGTTCCTCGCGCTCGCCCTCCGGCACCACGTCCGCGCCACCACGCACCTCTACCCCATGTCCCAAGCGCAACAGGCCCTGCAGGACCTCAAGGCCGGCCGTTTCGACGGGGCGGCGGTCCTCGTCAACGACGAGGGCACCGCGCAATGACCCGCACCACCTTCGGCCGGCGCCCGATCAGCGCCAACTCCAACCGACTCCAGCTGTCTGGCCCCCGTCACTCCACGCGGTCCAGCGACGGGTCGGGGTGTTCGCCCAGGTACTCCACCCAGGCCCGCTTCACGCACGGATAATGCGTGGAGGCCTCGACCAGGTCCATGAAGTTGCTGATGTTCGCGTCGAACCGCTGCTGCAGCTGCTCGTCGGTGATGCGCCCTTCAGCGGTGAAGGCCTGGTGGGCCCGGGCGAGGGAGAACATGTCCGGATACACCCGCGAGCCGAGGTGCTCGAGCGGGACGCGCAGCGCCCACAGGCCGCGGTTACCCCCGGCCATCGAGGGCGACGCGGACATCAGCAGCCCGTGCCGCTCGTTGAACGGCTGCGGCTCGTAGCGGGACACCCAGTCGATGGCGTTTTTCAGCACCCCCGGCATCGACGCGTTGTACTCCGGTGCGGCCACCACGAAACCCTGGCAGGCTTCCAGCCGTCGCCGGAACTCCTCCGCACCCGGCGGAAATCCCTCCTCGCGCTGGACATCCTGGTCGTAAGACGGGGCGTCGAAGTCGCGCATAGCCGCGACATCGACATCTCCGCCACCGGCCTCGATAGCCTCCGCGGCCAGCTCGGCAAGCCGCGTGTTGAGGGAATCCCGGCGCAGTGACGCTGAGAAGACCAGGAAACGAACTGGCTGACGACGCCGGTTGCCGGGCATCAGCAGGCCGAAACGCGGAGACGGCGGGAGCCCGCCTCCGCGCGCCCGAGGCGATGACAAGCACTCCGGATGGCCATGAGCCTCTCCCAGTGACGGATAAGTGCGCAGCTTACCAACGTTCTGCACGCTGCTCATCAGTGAGTCCGACCCTGGGCGGCGGACGCCGCGCAGGAAGGCACGCCCGACCGGGAGCGCATTCATCCAGATCCGTGCGCCGGCTACGGCCCGGCGGCTGTCATGGTCTTAGCTGGCGGGCGGGATGTTCTGGTTCAGGTGGAACAGGTTGGCTGGGTCGTAGGCGCGCTTGATCTCGGCGAGCCGCTTGTAGTGTCCGCGGTAGTTGTCTTCGACCCTGCCGCTGTCGTCGTCGGCCATGAAGTTGACGTATCCGCCCGGCTCGCTGTAGGGCGCGGTGGCCTGATGGTAGTCGCGTACCCAGCGGATGCGCTGCTCGTCGTGGGCCGGATCGTGCCAGGCGGCGAGTATCACCTGGGCGAACGTCGCGTCCCGGTAAGCGAACGCGGTCTCGTCGGCGCCGACCCGGTGGCACGCGCCGTTGATCGGGTACAGGTGCATGGTGGCCGCGACCTCGGGCACCTTGGGGCCGTAGACGAGGTGCTGGTCGATGGCGGCATCGGTCAGCTCGGTAACGAAGCTGCCCTTCCAGTAGCTGCGGATACCCTTGGGGAACAGCGCGTCGAACGCGGAGTTGAGCGCGGGGTAGGGCATCGGCCCGGCCATCTCGGCGACCACCGGCGCGACGGCGCGGAACGGGTCCATGGCCCTTTCCCCGGCCTCGAGCGGCCCGGCGAAGTGCACGATGGCAGCGCAGAACGTGTCGCCGACGCGGTCGGCCGGAATGAATTCCAGCGGCGGCGCGATCTGGAACGCGGGGAAGGCGCCGTAGGACTCCGGGGCGTCGGAGATGAAATCGGCGAAGAACTTCAGCAGGTCACGCGCGTACTCCAGCTCGTAGAAGAAGATCCCGGCGTAGATGTCGGCGACCGGGTGGAGCTGGAATTCGAATGAGGTGACCACGCCGAAGTTGCCGCCGCCGCCGCGCAGCGCCCAGAACAGGTCGGCGTGTTCCTGCTCGCTGGCCGTCAGAACGCGGCCGTCGGCCGTGACTACCTCAGCCGAGCGCAGGTTGTCGATCGACAGCCCGTAAGGCCGGGCCAGGTATCCGATCCCGCCGCCGAGCGTGAGCCCGGCGATGCCGGTAGTGGAGACGATGCCGCCAGTTGTCGCCAGCCCGTAGGCGTGGGTGGCGTAGTTAAAATCTCCCCAGGTGGCTCCGCCGCCGGCCCGGGCCGTCCTTGCCTTCGGGTCGACGTACACGGTCCGCATCGGCGACAGGTCGATTACTACGCCACCGTCACAGGTCCCGAAACCCGGCGCGCTGTGTCCACCGCCGCGCACGGCCAGCTCCAGGCCGGAGTCGCGGGCGAAGTTCACCCCGGCGATCACGTCGGCCACCTGCCCGGCGCGGATCACTACCTCCGGATGCTTGTCGAACATGCCGTTGTGCACGGCGCGGGCCTGCTCATAGCCCGGGTCGTCGGCCGTGATGACCTCCGCCCTGACCTGCTCCCGCAGCTGATCGATCGCTGGCTTGTGGATAACCCCCATGACGCCCTCCCTTCTCCGCGGCCTAGCCGACCAAGCCGCCGTGAAGGCCGGCTGCAGAACTTATGGAGATCATGCGAAGGGGTTCTCGCGTTGCTCATCGGCGGTCACGCCGGGCTGACGGGCTGACGGGCTGCCGGGCTGCCGGGCTGACGGGTCGCTAACCCCGCGCCGGGTCCGGTCCCAGCCGGCGTACGGCCAGCACGCACATGTCATCGAGCTGGGGTTCGACGCCGAGACACGCGATCAATTCGTCGCAAAGGCCGCCGAGCGGCGCGCCGGGCTGCCACGCCTGCAACCGCTCGGCGACACGGGCTATGCCTTCCTCGAGGTCCTCGCCGCGCCGCTCGATCAGGCCGTCGGTGTACATGAGCATGATGTCGCCGACTTCGAAACCCGTCTGGCCCTGGGTGTACTGCGGACAGTCTTGGTCGCCCGGCAGGCACAGGGCTAGCCCCTCGGCAGGCGGGGGGATCTCCACTGTCCCGGTCTTGGCCCGGCGGATCAGGATCGGCGGGTGGCCCGCGGTGGCGTAGGTGACCAGTGACACGTCGGGCTCGATGATCGCGGCCGCCACGGTGGCGAACTTCCCGCTGGTCGCCCAGTCGGTGACGCGCGCCAGCTCCTCAAGGATGCCGGCGGGCTGGTAGCCGGCGATGGCCAGGGTCCGCCCGGCGTTACGCAGCTGCGTCATGTCCTCGGCGGCGGTCAGGCCGTGTCCGACCACGTCGCCGACAGCCAGGTAGGCGCGCTGGCCCGGCAGGGCCAGCGCGTCGTACCAGTCCCCGCCGATCTGCTGGGTCGTTCCGGCCTGCCGGTAGCTGGCCCCGATCTCCAGGCCGGGAATCACCGCGGCCGCCGCCGGCGTGATCGCGCGCTGCAGGACGGCGGCGATCGCGTGCTCATCGGCGTAGACGCGGGCGCGGACCAGGGCCTGCGCGACGAGGTCGGCGGCGGCGGCGACGAAGGCGAGCTGTCCCGGCTCGAACGTCTGGGGATGCCGCCACATCAGGCCGATCGCGCCGACGGGTGCCGTGCCCGCCCACAGCGGCCAGGTCAGCCAGCTCGATCCGTGCGCGAGGATCGCCGGCGTACCCGGACCCGGGTACCGCTGGGCATACTCGGCGGGCGTCCGGATGATCACCGGGTTGCCGGTCCGGGCGGCATCGGCCTCGGCCGCGGGGACGTCCATCGGCAGGTCCGGGAATGGTTCCCGGACCTCGCCGGCGTCGCCGGCCGCGGTGATCCACTCCAGCCGCCTGCCGTCCTGGCTGATGACGCCGAGGCATAGCGCGTCGGCGCCGCCGGCGGCCGCGCCGAGGCAATCGGCCACCACCTCGCCGATCGCCGCGGGGGTCAGCGCCGCGGCGAGCAGCCTGGTGAGGTCGGCCAGCGTCTCGACCCGCGCGTGCTCGCGCCGCTCGGCCTGCCGGAGCCTGGCCCGCTCCAGGGCACGGCTGGTCGTCTCGGCCATGCTCCGCAGGTACTCGCGTTCCACGGCGTCCGGGTCGCGCAGCCCGGCCCACCATACGCCGAGATAGCCAAGGGCGCCGACCTCGGTGAGCAACGGAAGCGCGGCCATGGACCCGATCTCCCCGTCGGGTGCCTTCAGGTCGTTGAGGTACACAGGGCTGCGGTCGCGGACCGCGCGCGGTCCCGGCGCGTCGGAATCGGCCGTCCACTCCGCTGACATGACCGCCACCGGCGCGGCAGCGCTACCGCCCGCGAGCGGCTCGAACCGGCGTCCGTCGGCCGCCAGCACGCTGATCGCCACCTGCGCGGCGTCCAGCCGGGCGCGGACCGCGGCAGACACCTGCTCGCCGACGGAGTTGGCCGTGGCCGCATCGGCCAGCACCGCGCCCATCTCGGCGGCCTCTCGCCGGGCCTCGGCCATCGCTCGCTCCAGCCGCGCGCTGTCCCGGTCTTGCACCGCCGACATCCGGCCCGCGACTTCCTGAGCCAGCACCCAGCCGACCAGGACGACCGAGGCGATATAGGCCTGCGTGACGGCCACCGAGGCGGGGGACGACAGCCCGAGATGAGCGAACTCGCCGTACCCGGCCGCCGTCATGTAGTTGGCCACCGCCGCGAACGCCGCGCCGATAAGAACTACGCCCAGGTCACGGAGCCGGAACGCCGCCCACGCCAGGATCGGCAAGAACAACAGGCTGGACGGTCCGCCGAGGCGGAACGCCACGACGGAAAGCCCGGCTGTGAGCATGACCACGAGCACCAGTTCGCGCCAGCGCGCAGACACCAGCGCCCGCCGCTGCGCCCACAGCAGCAACGTGCCGCCGATCACCAGCACCGCGATGCCGTCCCCGGCCCACCATTGCAGCAGCAGCCCCGGCCACCAGCCGCCGTTGCTCGCCCAGCTCACGGTGGCCCCGACCAGCCCGCCCACGACCGGGCCGAGGACCGCGGCGCCCAACACGAACTGGGCCAGACCCAGGCGGGTCGAGAGGTCCGGCCGCCGTCCCCCGCAGAGCCAGCGGACGAACGACGCGCCGGCCAGCGGCTCCACCGCGTTGGCCAGCGCCGACGCCAGCGCCACCGCAAGCGTCAGGTGATGCTGCAGGTCGACAACGACCTCGCTGACCACGATCGCGGCGATCACCACCGGCCAGCGCCGCCGCGGCACCAGCAGCAGGACCGCCACGTCGACACCGGACGGGGGATAACCGAACGCCAGGCCCGAGCTGAAATGGTGCCACGCCAGCTCCGCGCCCACCACGTACGCTCCGGTGATCACCGCGAACAGGGTCACCGGGCGCCCGGTAGCCGATCGAGACCAGCGTTGCAGATTCGTCACGAGCGCCGTTGCCCCGCCGGACACCCGAGCCACGGCCAGCAGGAGACGCTGCCCGGCCGGTTCCAGGCCCCGCAGTCCGTAACAGGCAGGTCGTGTCACCATGGTCAGCCGCCGAAGAGAAAACCCGCCGCCGCTGGCCGGTCAGTACCCCCACGGGAGTGAACGGATCGTCTAGCAATCCCGCCTCCCCTTGGTGCACTGTCACCGGCGAGCGTGCGCCTAGGGCCAGTCCCGCTTCCAGCCTTCCTCTCGCGCCACCAAGCCTAGCCAGCCAATGTCTCACTTGCCGGCAATACGTCCAAATGACCGGTCGGCCAGCGATGTCAGACCGCTCCGATGCGGTGCCTCTGCCGCGGCCGCGGCCGCGGCCGCTACCTCCGCTTACCCCCGCTCCTGCTTGCGGAGCGCACGCCAGGTCCGGGTCCTGTCGCCCTCGTCCGGCCCGACTTCGCCCCGTACCGCCGCCTCCACCTGCGCAGTCAGCTTCTCGGGGCTGCTGGCCGCGACAAGCGTCCGCCTGCCACGGACCGCGATCCACACGCTTTCCAGCGGATCGAACAGAATGCCCCACCGGGGGAACCTGGCCCGGAGTTTGCGCGTGTCATCAGCCGCACGGGCGCTGTCGCCTGGCATGGCATCCCCCCAAACTCGCTGAGAGCCAGCCTGTCTCTTCAGGATAGGCCGGGTGAGCCCAGACCGCTGGGGAATCGCCAGATCAACCCGGCCGGCTGAAGGCGGTCCAGGCCGCATGGTTGTTAGGGTAACTAATGAGCCTGGGCGGGCTAGGGCAGAGTTGCTCCCCGATGGAAGGGCCGCGCCGATGAAGCTGCCTTCTGTTGAGTACGAGGCGCCGACGACCGTTGCTGAAGCTGTCGGTCTGCTGGCCGAGCACCATGACCAGGCGAGCGTGCTCGCCGGCGGTCAGAGCTTGATACCGCTGCTGGCGCTGCGGCTGGCCCGCCCGGCGGTGCTCATCGACATCAACGGCATAGCTGAGCTGTCCGGCGTGTCGGCGACAGACGGCTTGGTGACGATCGGCGCCATGACGCGGGAGTACGTTGCCGAGGAATCCCGGACCGTCGCCGATTCCGTACCGTTGCTGGCGGCCGCTTTGCCGTTGATCGGTCATCAGGCGATCCGCAACCGCGGCACGGTGGGAGGCAGTCTGGCGCACGCCGATCCAGCGGCTGAGCTGCCAGCCGTCGCCCGGGCGCTCGACGCGGAAGTCGTGGTGCGCGGCCAGTCGGGCGAACGGGTTATCCCGGCCGCGGAGTGGTTCGAGGGTTACCTCACGACGTCACGCCGGCCCGATGAGCTCCTGGTACAGGTGCGCTTCCCGGCCGCAGCGCGGGGCACCGGGGTCAGCTTCCTGGAGGTCGCGCGCCGCCACGGGGACTTCGCCATCGTCGGCCTGGCGGCGTCACTGACGCTTTCCAACGGCGCGATCAGCGATGCCCGGCTGGCGTTTGCCGGCCTTTCC
>JASIGD010000431.1 GCA_030045295.1 Streptosporangiaceae bacterium | reverse complement strand
GGCGGCGGCATCGGCGTGGTCGCCCGCGCCTACGGGCTGACCAGCGACAACGTGCGGTCTTTGCAGGTCGTCACCGCCGACGGCCAGGTCAGGACCTGCGATTCGAGCAGTAACCCCGACCTGTACTGGGCCTGCCGCGGCGGCGGGGGCGGCAACTTCGGCGTGGTCACCTCGTTCACCTTCACCACCCACCCGGCCGGCCAGATCGTCCTGTTCTTCTTGTCCTGGCCCTGGTCACAGGCGGCCCGGGTGATCTCGGCCTGGCAGTCCTGGGCGCCGCACGCCCCGGACGAACTGTGGTCGAACCTGCACCTCGCCGCCGCGCCCGGCGGGTCCATCCCGTCCATCCAGGTCGGCGGCACCTACCTCGGCAGCGTGAGCGCCGCCCACGCCCAGCTGGAGAAGCTGTACGCCGCCGCCGGCTCCGGACCGTCCTCGTCCTTCCTGCAGAGCACATCCTGGCTGCACGCCATGTTGGTCGAGGCGGGCTGCGCGAGCTACACCGTGAACGAGTGCCACCTGCCCACGCAGAACCCCCAAGGCCGGCTCTCCCGGGCGTCGGAGTACGCCAAATCGGATTTCTTCACCAAGCCTTTGACCAGTCAAGCGATCGGCACCCTGCTGTCCGGCGTGGAGAGCCTGCAGCGGGTGAGCGGCGCCAGCGGCGGTTCCGGCGGAATTGCCTTCGATGCGCTCGGCGGAGCGGTCAACCGCGTCGCTCCCGGTGCCACCGCGTTCGTGCACCGCGACGCGCTGTTCGGCGCCCAGTACACGACCGGCTGGCCGGTGGGCTCGCCGTCCGCCGGGGTCGACCGCCAGCACGCCTGGCTCCGCGCGTTCTGGCAGTCCATGCGCCCGTACGCCAGCGGCCAGGCGTACCAGAACTACGTCGACCCCGACCTGACGAACTGGCGGCAGGCCTACTACGGCGCCAACTACGCCCGGCTCGCCAAGATCAAGGCCAGCTACGATCCGCACCGGGTGTTCACCTTCCCGCAGGCGATTTAGCTCGAAAAAGCCCGGCTGACCGGCCGCGCGTGGCCTCCGCGCGCGGCCTCGGTCAGGCAAATGCCGCGGGCAAGGCGGTAACTCGGCGAATATGGGGTGTCCGACGCCCGCACGGCAGCCACTCTCTGTAGGTTCCGATGGCGCCCGGCTGGCCGTGCAGGTTCAGCGGCGAGTTGTAGGATCTGAGCGCCACCAAGCCCACGAGGGGAGCCTGATGTACGACGCGATGCTGGCCGAGACCGTCACGATCCGCGGTGACGGCGGGGATGAAATCGAGGCTTACCTGGCCCGCCCGATGAGCCCGGGACCGTTCGGCGGCGTAGTGGTGATCCATCACATGCCCGGGTACGACGAGCCGACCAAGGAGATCGCGCGCACGTTCGCCGTGCACGGCTACAACGCGCTCATGCCCAACCTGTACCATCGCGACGCGCCGGGCGCCAGCTCGGACGACGCCGCCGCCGCGGCGCGGGCCAAGGGCGGCGTGCCCGACGCGCGGCTGATCGGCGACGTGGCCGCGGCTGCGGCTCACCTTAAGGGGCTGACCTCCGCCAACGGCAAGGTCGGCGTGATCGGGTACTGCTCCGGCGGTCGCCAGTCGGTCCTCGCGGCCTGCAGCCTGCCGCTCGACGCCGCCGTCGACTGCTACGGCGCGTTCGTCGTCGGCACCCCGCCGGAGGGCATGCCGCTGAAGGTCGGCCCGATCAAGCACCTCATCAAGGACCTGTCCTGCCCGCTGCTCGGCCTGTTCGGCGCCGACGACCAGTACCCGTCGCCCGACCAGGTGGCCGAGCTCGAGCAGGAGCTGAAGGCGCAGGGCAAGACGTACGATTTTCACTCCTACGAGGGCGCCGGCCACGCGTTCTTCTCGGTCAACCGCCCGGCCTACCGCCCCGAAGCCGCCATGGACGGCTGGCAGCGCATCTTCACCTGGTTCGGCCGCTACCTGGCCTAAGGCGCGTCATGTGAGTTGACGTGCTTACCACTTCGCGTCATTTAACGGTCCGCCCGGGGCGAGGAGATCAGCGAGGAGATCAGCTGTTCCACGTCGGGTTACCCCCGAGGGGGGCAAGCTGATGCGCCGCAATGGCTGGTCTGGCCAGGTCCCGGCCTGCTGGGCGATGGTGCCCGGTTCGGCGGGTTTCGCCGGCGCTACCTTGTGGGCCGCGATACGGTGGGGGCGTGGCTGGGCCGGCGGTGGCGGTTCGCGGCGTGCGTGTGGCTTACGGCAGCTTCATTGTGCTCGAGGATGTGGACCTCACCGCGGCCAGCGGCGAGGTCGTCGCCGTGACCGGGGTCAACGGCGCCGGCAAGTCGACTCTGTTGTCCTGCCTGGCCGGGCTGCACCGGCCCGCGGCGGGGAGGGTGGCCGTGCTCGGCGCCCGGCCGCGGGACAACGCCGCGTTCTGGCGAGCGGTCGCGCTGGTCGCCGACCAGCCGACCTGGTATCCGGGGCTGACCGTGCGGGAGCATCTGGAGCTCGTCCGGCTGACCCACGAGCCGGTCAGCGGCTGGTGCTTGCGGGTCGACGAGCTCATCGACACCTTCGGGCTGGCGGTCCGGGCCGATGCGGTCCCGTCCGACCTGTCCTCTGGCCAGCGGCAGCGGCTCTCGCTGGCCGCGGCGCTGGCCCGGCCCAGCCGATTGCTGCTGCTCGACGAGCCGGAGCAGAGCCTGGACCCCGGGTTCCGGCAGGAACTGGCGGGCCTGCTGCTCGAGTACACCGGGCACGGCGGGACGGTCGTCATGGCCACCCACGACCTCGACTTCGCCGCGGCGGCCGGCGCGCGGCGGATGCTGATCGCCGACGGGCGGGTGGCCGCGCCCGGGCTGGCCGGGCCGAACCCATGATCGCGGCGATCACTGCGGCGGGGGCGCCCCGGGTGCCGGCGATCCGGTCGTTCATCCGCGGCCGGCGGCGCCGGCCCTGGTACGACTGGTACTCCATGGCCTTCGTCGTGATGCTGGCCGTGGTCTTGCTGTCGGACCTGCTGGCGCAGCCGTTCGGCCGACTGGCGGGGTCGGGCGGCTCGGCGCCGGCCCAGGCGGTGGCGGGCGCCGCGCTGGTGATCGGGTCGGCGGCGGGGCTGCTCATGCTGGCGCAGGCGCTTGGC
>JASIGD010000430.1 GCA_030045295.1 Streptosporangiaceae bacterium | reverse complement strand
CGCGGTGCTGGCCGGGCTGGATATCCCCGTGTATCACGCCGCCGTGCATCCGGCCGTGCTGGGCCGGCGGCACGTCCCCTGGGACACCGGCGTCACGGTGGCCTGCGCCGGAGTGACGATCCAGCCGGGCGACATCGTGGTCGGCGACGCCGACGGGGTGGTGGTGCTGCCGCCGGGCATCGCGGCCGGGGTGCTGGCCGACGCCCGGGAGGCCGAACGCCAGGAAGAGTTCATCGCCGCCCGCGTCGCCGCCGGTGAGAGCATCGACGGCCTGTTCCCGCTCTCCGAGGCCCGCCGCCCCGAATACCAGGCCTGGCTCGCCCAGCGGCCTCAGCCCGAACCGTCCCCCGGTGGTGCAGGGTGACCGTCCCGCCCGGCCTTCCGGCCAAGCTCGAGCACTTCATCGGCGGCGTATCCACCCCGAGCGCGGACGGCGCCACGTTCGAGGTCGCCGACCCGGTGACCAACCAGCCGTACGCCACGGTCGCGGCCGGCCGAGCCAAGGACGTGGACCGGGCCGTGACCGCCGCCGCGTCCGCGTTCGCCGCAGGGCCCTGGCCGCGGCTGCCCGCGCGGACCCGGGCCACGATCCTGAACAAGATCGCGGACGGCATCGAGGCCCGCGCCGCGCGGATCGCCGAACTCGAGACGTTCGACACCGGGCTGCCGGTCACCCAGGCCCGCGGCCAGGCGGCGCGGGCCGCGGAGAACTTCAGGTTCTTCGCCGACACGGTGGTGACGCTGCACGAGGACGCGTACGGGTCCGGCGCGCAGTTCGGCTACGTGATCCGCAAGCCGGCCGGGGTGGCCGGCCTGATCACCCCCTGGAACACCCCGTTCATGCTGGAGACCTGGAAGCTCGCCCCCGCCCTGGCCTCGGGCTGCACGGTGGTCCTCAAGCCCGCCGAGTGGACGCCGCTGTCCGCCAGCCTGCTGCCGGAGATCATGACCGGGGCGGGCCTGCCCGACGGTGTGTTCAACCTGGTCCACGGGATCGGCGAGGTGGCCGGTGCCGCGCTGGTCGCGCACCCGGACGTGCCGCGCATCTCGTTCACCGGCGAGACCAGCACCGGCCGGGCGATCATGGCCGCGGCCGCGCCGTACCTGAAGGGCCTGTCCATGGAGCTGGGCGGCAAGTCGCCCTGCGTCATCTTCGCGGACGCCGACCTGGATCGGGCGACGGACAGCGCGCTGTTCGGGGTGTTCTCCCTCAACGGCGAGAGGTGTACGGCCGGCTCGAGGATTCTGGCCGAACGGTCCGTATACGACGATCTGGTCGCCCGGCTCGCGGACCGGGCCGGGCGGATCACGGTGGGCGACCCGTCCGATCCGGCCACCGAGATCGGGGCGCTGGTTCACCCGGAGCACTACGCGCGGGTGCTTTCTTACGTGCGGTCCGGCCTGGACGAAGGGGCGCGGCTGGTGGCGGGCGGCAGCCGCCCGGCTGGCCTGCCCGCCGGCAATTACCTGGCCGCGACGGTGTTCGCCGACGTCCGGGAGTCGATGCGGATCTTCCGCGAGGAGATCTTCGGCCCGGTGGTGTGCGTCACCCCGTTCGACGCCGAGGCGGAGGCGATCGCCTTGGCCAACGCCACGCCGTACGGGCTGGCCGCGTACGTCTGGACCAGCGACCTGGCCCGCGCGCACCGGGTGGCGCACGCGGTCGACGCCGGGATGACGTGGATCAACTCGCACAACGTTCGGGACCTGCGCACCCCGTTCGGCGGCGTCAAGGCCAGCGGCGTCGGACGTGAGGGAGGAGCGCACAGCCTGGGTTTCTACACTGAATCCCGAATCGTCCACATCCCGCTGGGGGACACCCGCGTTCCCCGGTTCGGAGCGTGATCATGACCGTGCCGCAAGCCCGCCCTCCCGACATCGTGCGAGCCGCGTACGCCGAGCTTGTCGTCACCGATCTGGACCGGGCCCGGTGGTTCTGGGTGGACCTGCTCGGCTTCGTGGTCACCCGCGACGATCCCGACGTGCTCTACCTGCGCGGGTACGACGAGCTCACCCACCACAACCTGATCCTGCGCCAGGGCCGGGAACCCGCGGCGGGCAGGCTCGCGTTCCGGGTGCGGACCGCGGCGGACCTCGGCCTGGCCGAGGCGTTCTACGCGGCGCTCGGCAGGCGGACGGAGCGGGTGCCGGCCGGCGCCACGCCGGGGGTGGGGGAGGCCGTCCGGGCCGAGGACCCGCTCGGCTTCACCGTCGAGTACTTCTTCTCCGCGGCCCACCCGCAGCGCCTGCAGCAGCGTTACGACCTGCGCCGCGGCGCCGAGGTGGCGCGGCTGGACCACTTCAACATCGTGGTGCCAGACGTGCGCGCCGCCTATGACTACTACCGGTCGCTGGGCTTCGGCCTGTCCGAGACCATCGAGGACGGGGACACGCTGTACGCGGCCTGGATGTACCGCAAGCAGACCGTGCACGACGTGGCGTTTACCGGCGGCGACGGCCCCCGCCTGCACCATCTGGGTTTCTTCGCGCACGAGCCTCATCAGGTGCTGCGGATCTGCGACATCCTCGGTTCGCTGCAAGAACAGTCCCGCATCGAGCGCGGTCCCGGCCGGCACGGCGTGTCCAACGCCTTCTACGTCTACCTGCGCGACCCGGACGGCCACCGGGTCGAGATCTACACCAGCGACTATTACACCGGCGACCCGGACCACCCCGTGCTGCGCTGGTCCGTGCGAGACCCGAGGCGCCGGGACTTCTGGGGCCACCCCGTGATCCCGTCCTGGTACACCGAGGCCAGCACCGTACTCGACCTGGACGGCCGCCCCCGTCCGCTGGTGGCCGAACAGCAGCCCGCCGAGGTCACCGTCGGCGCCGACGGCTTTACGCGCTTACGCCCGCTGGACCCGCTGAACTCCTTCCCCCCTTGGCCAGCCACGCCGATGGTCCGTCGTTGTCGTTCGGTAAGCCGTTGATCCGCTCGACCGTCAGCTCGCCGCCGGCGAGGCGGGCGCGGAGCACCTTCTTGTCGAACTTGCCGACGGCGGTCTTCGGGATCTCGGTCACGAAGGTCCAGTTCTCCGGCACCTGCCAGCGCGCCACCTTGCCGCTGAGGAAGTCCGCCAGCTCGCGTGGCTTCGCGTCGGTTCCCGGCCGCAGCACCACGCTGGCCAGCGGCCGCTCACCCCAGCGGTCATCGGGCATCCCGATCACCGCGGCCTCCTGCACGGCCGGGTGTCCCATCAGCTGGTTTTCCAGGTCCACCGAGGAGATCCACTCGCCGCCGGACTTGATCACGTCCTTGATCCGGTCGGTGATGACGAAGAAGCCGCGGTCGTCGATGGTACCGACGTCGCCGGTGCGCAGCCAGCCGTCGTGGAACTTCTCCGGCGCCGGGTCGTTGTGGTAGGACCCGGTGACCCACGGGCCGCGGACCTCGATCTCGC
>JASIGD010000046.1 GCA_030045295.1 Streptosporangiaceae bacterium | reverse complement strand
CGTCACTGCCGCCCATCAGCGCAATACAGGTACGAGCATTACGACCCCCGCGTCGGGTGATCGGCCGGTAGTGCGCGAAACGGCCGATGACGCCCCAGCGGGGCCTGATCGCCGTTTTGACCAAGCCGCTGGCGTCGCCCGCGAGCGCGGGCCGCGCCAGCGGCCCAGCCGGCCCGCAGTGAGCCGCCGTCAGCTAGGCGAACCAGGAGGCACGTCCCTGATAGGTTGCCCTCGAACGGCCTGGCCATGTCCGTAGGCTTCCGCTGGACGACGTTCGACCTGACCAGCAGGCTGCCCGAAAACTGGCAGCGCGAGATCCGCGCCGTGGCGGCCGAGGCCGATTTCCGGGAATTCCCGCGTACGCCCGTCTTGTCCCGTGAAGCAGAGCACGTGGAGCGCATCTCGCGCGGGCGGGTGCACGCTGACCAGGTGCGGGCGGACCTGCCCTGGCTCTACCGGCTCTACCGCGGGTGTTTCCTCGAGCTGGCCGGGGCAGCGTACCCGGGACACGTGACGGCCGCCCTCGATGACCGCTACGGCATCGTCCTGAACGTCCAGCGCGGAACCACGATGCGGTTCGAATGCCACGTTGACTCGAACCCGCTGACGGGCCTTCTGTTCTGTACCGATCACCCGGCGGGAGCAGGCGGCGAACTCGTCTTCGGACATGATCCAGCCGCGGCGGACGTCGACGCGGTGGAACGGGACTGCTCGGTCATCCGGCCGTTCGCGGGCCATCTGATCGTCTTCGACGGAAGACGCCACCCGCACTATGCGCGTGCCCTGACATCTGACTCGGATCTGCGCATCACCGCCGTCATGAACTTCTACACCGAGTCCTACCCGGAGTCGACGCGCCCGCCGGAGCTGAACCGCCATCTGTTCGGCCGGGCCTGACAGGCGGCGTTGTCAGGGCGTGCGAGCCAGCCCGGTCACGGCGGAGGTGCCGCTGATGGTCGCGCTGCCGAGAACCGCGTCGCCGGCGTAGAGGACGGCGGCCTGGCCCTTGGCTACGCCGCGCGCCGGGTGGTGCAGGCGGATGCGCAACGTCTCGTCGTCGAGCCGGGCGGTGCAGGCGTGGACCTCGCCGTGGGCGCGAAGCTGCACCAGGCAATCGAGGGGCTCGGCCGGCCGGGCACAGCCGGTCCAGACCGGCCGCGTGGCGGTGATCTCGGTGACGTCCAGTCCCTCCGCGGACCCGATGGTGACGGTCCTGGTCACCGGTTCTATGCCCAGCACGTAACGCGGCTTGCCGTTGCTCGCGGGCCGGCCCACGCGCAGGCCGCGGCGCTGGCCGACGGTGAAAGCGTAGGCGCCGTCGTGCTCGCCGACCACGGCCCCCGACTCGTCCACGATCCGGCCGGGCGCCTCGCCGAGGTGCCGGGTCAGGAAGCCCTTCGTGTCGCCGTCGGCGATGAAGCACACGTCGTGGCTGTCGGGCTTGCCGGCGACCGCCAGGCCGCGCCGCGCCGCCTCCTCCCGCACCTGGTCCTTCGGCGTATCGCCGAGCGGGAACATCGCGTGGCTGAGCTGAGCCGAGGTGAGCACGGCCAGCACGTAGGACTGATCCTTGCCGGCGTCGACGGAGCGGCACAGGGTGCCGCGCGAGATCCGGGCGTAGTGGCCGGTGCACACCGCGTCGAAGCCGAGCGCCAGCGCGCGGTCGAGCACCGCGGCGAACTTGATCTTCTCGTTGCAGCGCAGGCACGGGTTCGGGGTCCGCCCCGCGGCGTACTCGGCGACGAAGTCCTCAACCACGTCCCGGTGAAAGCGCTCGGCCATGTCCCAGACGTAGAAGGGGATGCCGATCACGTCGGCGGCGCGCCGCGCGTCCCGCGCGTCCTCGAGCGTGCAGCATCCGCGGGCGCCGGTGCGGTACGACTTCGGGTTCGCGGACAACGCCAGGTGGACGCCGGTCACCTCGTGACCCGCGTCCACCGCCCGAGCCGCGGCCGTGGCGGAATCCACTCCGCCCGACATCGCCGCGAGAATCTTGAGTCCGCCCATCGCCTTCACAGGCTACGCGCCGCCAGTCACCGTTCCCGCCGCGGCACGTCTTCTCACCCGGACGCGCGGACCTCATACCAGAAACCGCCGTTGAGATCGAGGCTGTTGCCGCGCGCCTGGCCCGGACCGCTGTCGCCGATATAGGTGTACAGGGGATGGCCGTCGTAGGTCGCCTGCAGGACGCCGCCGGGTCGGCTGAGGGTACCGAGCTTGCCGGTGACGCCCGGTCCGGCCCGGGGATTACCGATGACCGGTGGCCAGTAGGCGGTACACGACCCTGTGCATCGGGAGACCGTCGGGGTGTCAGGGGCGAACCAGTACAGCGTCAGGCCCTTACCGTTGGTGAGCACGGTGACCCCGCCGATCCTGGCGGTCTTCAACATGACCCCGGTGGCGTCGGCGGACGCGGCGGACCCGGTCGCGTTGGCTAGCGCCACGCCGAGCAGGGCCAGGGCGAACACCGAAACGACGCCAACCGCGCCGATCACCATCGACACGGCGGCCTGCACGCGCGCCAGCATGCGAGAACCCGAATCGGCCGGCGCGCCGGCATCTCGCGCGGGATCCGCGGCGATCGCGGCCATGACCAGCGTGGCGAAGGCGGCCACCTCGATCAGCCCGGCGGCGATTCCCGCTCTCGTGCGGACCTCTTTGAACCCGAAAAGCCCGATCCACACCGCCAGCAGGTAGGCGCCGAGCGTCGACAGCGCCAGCGCGGCACTCGCGGCGACGGCCAGTCGGCTGTGTGTCACCAGCACCGCGGCCGCGAGGACGGAGGCCGCGCTGACCTGGAGCAGGAACAGCCAGCCGATCGTGGGGATCGACCGGTATCCGGTGAGGTAGAGGTACAGGTGAATACCCGCGGACCCGGCGAGCAGCATCGCTCCCGCGACCCGCAGGCGCAGTTGCAGCCAGCTGGCCGGCTTGCGCCGGCGATGTCTGCCCACCGCCGCTGCCTGCTTCCCCACAACCAGTAGACGGTGCCTGCCGGGCGCCGGTTCAACAAAGCGCGGGCCTGTCACCGGCGCCATCGCCCGGCGGACCGGGGCGGCAGGAGACCGGCGCAGCTAGCGGGCGGCGGCGGCGCGGCGGGCGCGGTCCACTACCTCGCCGATGACGGCGGCCAGGGCATCCACGTCGTGCTGGGTCGAGGTGTGGCCGAGCGAGAAACGGAGCGAGCCGCGGGCTCGCGAGTCGTCGGCCCCCATGGCGAG
>JASIGD010000045.1 GCA_030045295.1 Streptosporangiaceae bacterium | reverse complement strand
TGACCTTCGACTTCCGCGGTCACGGCCGCTCCGGCGGGCTGTCCACGCTCGGCGACCTCGAGATCATGGATCTGGACGCCGCCGTCGCGTGGGCGCGCGAACTGGGCTACCGGCGTATCGCCGCGGTCGGTTTCTCGATGGGCGCGTCTGTTGTTCTCCGCCACGCCGGCCTGATCGGCGGGCTCGACGCGGTGGTCTCGGTCAGCGGCCCCGGCCGGTGGTATTACCGGGGCACCGAGCGGATGCGGTGGGTGCACCGGGCGGTCGAGCGCAGGCTGGGCCGCTACGTGACCCGGCGGTGGCTGAAGACCCGGGTGAGCCCAGCGGGCTGGAAGCTGATCCCGGTCCCTCCGGCCGAGGCGGCCGCGCGGATCTCGCCGGCGCCGCTGTTGATCGTGCACGGCGATAAGGACCTCTACTTCCCGCCCGAACACGCGCACCAGCTCTACGCGGCGGCCCGCGAGCCGAAGGAACTGTGGCTCATTCCCGGCATGGGCCACGCTGAGTCCGCCTGCAGCCAGGACCTCGTCGACCGCATCGGCCGCTGGATCGACCAGGCCACGGCTCCGCCCTCTCGGTCCGCGGGCAGCCAGGCCGGCGCAGGCAGGAGCGGTATATCGTGACCTGACGAGATATGCCACGAACCAGGGAAGGGGCCAGCGTGGTCACGGCGCCCCGGCATGAAGCCTCTTCCGAGCCCGGTTACGATCCGATGCGGCAGTTCTCCGAGCTCGCCGGCGACGTGCGCGACCCCTACCCGATGTTCGCGGAAATCCGTGCGGCCAGCCCGGTCATTCCGATCAACCTGCGGGCGCGACCCGACCGCTCCCCGCTGGGGGGAAAGTCATCAAGAATTCCGACGATGTACGCCGTCTTCAGCCATCAGTGCGCGCAGCAGGTTCTCACCGACAACGTGCGGTTCTCCTCGGAGGTCTACGCGACGAGCATGGGGCCGGTCATGGGCAGGACCATCTTGCAGATGGATCCGCCCGAGCACATGCGCTACCGCGCCTTGGTCGCCAAGGCATTCCGCGCTCGTGTCGTGGACCAGTGGAGCGACGCGATCATCGGCGCTACCGTCGGCGAGCTAATCGACGCCTTCGCCGCGGACGGCCACGCCGAACTGATCAGGCAGCTGACCTTCCCGTTCCCAGTCAAGGTGATCGCCAGGATCCTCGGCCTGCCCGAGGCCGACTGGCCGCGCTTCCTGCGGCTGTCGACGGAGCTGATCGCGGTCATGCGGGACTGGGACCGCGCTGTTGCCGCCAGCCGGGAACTTCGCGGCTACTTTGCCGACATCATCGCGGACCGGCGGCGGAATACGCGCGATGACCTGGTCAGCCAGCTGATCGGCGCGGAAGTAGACGGGCACCGGCTGGTCGACGACGAGATATACCCCTTCTTGCTGCTATTGCTGCCAGCCGGAGCCGAGACCACCTACCGCTCATCCAGCAACCTGCTGTTCGGCCTGCTCAGCCACCCGGGCCAGCTTGATGCTGTCCGCGCAGACCGACGCCTGATACCGCAGGCGATAGAAGAAGCGCTGCGGTGGGAGACCCCGGCGCTGACGATCATGCGCATGGCTGCCGAGGACCTGGAACTCGGCGGCGTCAGCATTCCCAAGGGCGCCTTCATCGCGGTATCGCTGGGGGCCGCGAACCGTGACCCCGCCAGGTACCGCGATCCCGATGCCTTCGACATCTTCCGCGACCCCAAGCAGCACATCTCGTTCGGCGACGGGCCTCACACCTGCCTGGGCATGCACCTGGCGCGGCTGGAGACGCAAGTCCTGCTGACCGCGGTCCTTGATCGCCTGCCACACCTGCGTCTCGACCCCGCCGCCGAGGATCCGCACATCCACGGCCTGGTATTCCGCTCGCCGCCAGACCTGTACGTCCAATTCGACCCCTGATTCGGCAGCCCCGGCCGCGACTGCCAGCGGGACGAGCCGCGTCAGGCGCGGCCGGGCTCGGTGTGGACCACGACCCAGATCGCACGCACGAAATCGGCGGTCTCGTTCAGGTACTCGTGCGGCGTCGAGGAGTCGAACGCGATCGAGTCCCCCGGGCCGAGCTCGTAGCTCTCGAAGCCGACGTTCGCCCGCAGCGTTCCGCTGATGACCAGGCCGTACTCGCGTCCGTCGTGCCGCAGCGGGCGGCGCTCGTCGGTGGAGTGACCGCCGGGGGAGTAGCTCACCTCGAGGAAATCGGTCATCGCGTCTGCCCCCGGGGTGAGCCGCTCCCAGCGGACGCCGCTGGCCAGGTCGATGATCTTCCGGCCGTCGGCCCGCTGCACGATGCCGCGCGGGTCGGCGACCCGGCTGAGCACGCCGCCGCGCGGCGCCGCGTACCCGCCATCGGAAACCGCCTGCGCGGAGTCCGGGCGCTTGGCCTGGTCCGAGCCGAACAGGAGGTAGTCCAGTGAGCTGTCGAGCTCGGTGGCCAGCGAGTACAGCACGCCCACCGAAGGTACCGACACCCCGCGCTCGATCTGCGAGACAAGGCTGGCCGAGCACCCGATCCTGCGGGCCAGCTCACGCACTGACAGCCGTCGTCCCTCCCGAGCGACGCGCAGCCGCGGACCTAGCCCGGTCCCCGGGTCGAAGTCAGCCGACATGATGTAAATCTACACTGCACGCCATTCGCCACAACCTTGACAGTCTCACTGCACGCGTCATTGGATTGTGGTGCACGAGCAAAGGAGCTCCCATGGCCGTACCTTCACTTCCCCTTGCCCCCGCGCCAGGCCGGATGAATGTCGACTTCGAGGA
>JASIGD010000429.1 GCA_030045295.1 Streptosporangiaceae bacterium | reverse complement strand
GTGCTGGGCTGGGGCGTCGGCGGGATCGAGGCCGAAGCGGCCATGCTCGGCCAGCCGGTTTCCATGCTCATCCCGAAGGTCGTCGGGTTCCGGCTGACCGGCGAGCTGCCCAGCGGCGCGACCGCCACCGACCTCGTGCTCACCATCACCGAACTGATGCGCAAGCACGGCGTGGTCGGCAAGTTCGTCGAGTTCTGCGGCGAGGGGGTGGCCGCGGTACCGGTCGCTAACCGCGCCACCATCGGCAACATGTCACCGGAGTTCGGCTCCACCTGCGCGATCTTCCCCATCGACGCCAGCACGCTGGACTACCTCGCGCTGACGGGCCGTCCGCGCGAGCAGGTTGACCTGGTCGAGGCGTACGCCAAGGAGCAGGGACTGTGGCACGACCCGGACCGTGAGCTGAGGTATTCCGAGCAGCTCACCCTGGACCTGTCCACCGTGGTCCCGTCGATCGCGGGCCCGAAGCGCCCGCAGGACCGGATCGCGCTCGCCGACGCCAAGACCGCCTTCCGGGACGCCCTGCCGGACTACGTGACCGAGACCAGCCTGGACAACGGCCTCGCCGGGACCTTCCCGGCCTCGGACCCGGTGGCGCCCAGCGACGGCACCCGGGCGTCGAACCCCATCCAGGTCACCCTGGAGGACGGCACGACGACCAGTGTCGACCACGGCAGCGTGGTGATCGCCGCGATCACCTCGTGCACGAATACGTCCAACCCGTCGGTGATGGTCGGCGCCGCCCTGCTGGCCAAGAACGCGGTGGAGAAGGGCCTGAACCGCAAGCCGTGGGTGAAGACCACGCTGGCGCCCGGATCCAAGGTCGTCATGGACTACTACGAGCGCGCCGGGCTGCTGCCCTACCTGGACAAACTCGGCTTCAACCTGGTCGGCTACGGCTGCACCACCTGCATCGGGAACTCCGGGCCGCTCCCGCCCGCGATCAGCGAGGCGGTGAACGACAACGACCTGGCCGTGGTCTCCGTGCTGTCGGGGAACAGGAACTTCGAGGGCCGGATCAACCCGGACGTGAAGCTGAACTACCTGGCCTCGCCGCCGCTCGTGGTCGCCTACGCGCTGGCCGGGACGATGGACATCGACCTGGCCAGCGAGCCGCTCGGCTCCGATGACGCAGGCCAGCCGGTCTACCTGGCCGACATCTGGCCGTCCCCGGAGAACGTCGCCGAGGTGGTGCAGAACGCGGTGGCCGAGGAAATGTTCACCCGCGACTACGCCGACGTCTTCCACGGCGACGACAACTGGCGCGGGCTGCGCGTCCCCGCGGGAGACACGTTCGCCTGGGAGGACGGGTCGACCTACGTGCGCCGCCCGCCGTATTTCGACGGGATGCCGGTCAAGCCGGAGCCGGTCACCGACATCACCGGAGCCCGCGTGCTGGCCATGCTCGGCGACTCGGTGACCACCGACCACATATCGCCGGCCGGCGCGATCAAGACCGACAGCCCGGCCGGGCGGTACCTGACCGCCCGGGGGGTCGACCGGCGCGACTTCAACTCCTACGGGTCGCGGCGCGGCAACCACGAGGTGATGATCCGCGGCACGTTCGCGAACATCAGGCTGCGCAACCAGCTCGCGCCGGGTACCGAGGGCGGCGTGACCGTCAAGGACGGCGAGCAGCTGTCGATCTACGAGGCGTCGCGCCGCTACCTGGCGGAGGGTACCCCGCTGATCGTGCTCGGCGGCAAGGAATACGGTTCGGGCTCGTCCCGCGACTGGGCCGCGAAGGGCACCCTGCTGCTCGGCGTGCGCGCGGTCCTGGTCGAGTCCTTCGAGCGCATTCACAGGTCCAACCTGATCGGCATGGGCGTGCTGCCGCTGCAGTACCGCCCCGGCGAGTCGGCCGCTTCGCTGGGCCTGACCGGACGCGAGACCTTCGACATCCGCGGCATCGAGGAAATCAATTCAGGACATATACCGAACGAGGTCGTGGTGACGGCCGACGGTAAGCGGTTCCGCGCTGTCGTCCGCATCGACACCCCGGGTGAAGCCGACTATTACCGGCACGGCGGCATCATGCAGTACGTGCTGCGGTCCCTGCTGAAAGGATCCGGCGATAACGCCGGCTGACCCGCCGCCGCTGGTCGTCAGCAGGCTGAGGGCGGCGGGCTGCGTATTCGCCGAGGACGAGGCCAGGCTGATCGTCTCGGCCGCGCGAAGTCCGGGCGAGCTCGACGCGATGGTGGATCGGCGCGCGGCGGGCCTCCCCCTCGAGCAGGTCCTCGGCTGGGCGGAGTTCTGCGGCCTGCGGATCGCCGTCGGTCCGGGAGTGTTCGTGCCCCGCCGCCGCACCGAGTTCCTCGTCCAGCGTGCCGCCGCCCTCGCCCGGCCCGGAGACGTCATCGTCGACCTGTGCTGCGGGGCAGGCGCGATCGCCGCCGCGCTGGCCGCGACCGTGGACGGGGCCGAGGTGCACGCCGTCGACGTCGACCGGGCCGCGGTGCGCTGCGCCCGGCAGAACGTCCCCGGGTACGTCTACGAAGGAGATCTCTACGAGCCGCTGCCCGGCGGCCTGCGCGGCCGGGTCGGGATCCTGGTCGCCAACGTGCCCTACGTGCCGACGGGGGAGATCGGATTCCTTCCCCCCGAAGCCCGGGCGCACGAGCCGCTGACCGCGCTGGACGGCGGGCCGGACGGGCTGGACGTGCTGCGCCGGGTGGCCGCGGGGGCACCCGGGTGGCTCGCGCCCGGCGGCCACCTGCTGATCGAGACGAGTGGCCGCCAGGCGCCGCGGGCCGCGGCGGGCTTCGCGGGCTGCGGCCTGACCCCGCGCGTGGCGAGTTCCGCGGACCTCGACGCCACCGTGGTCATCGGAGGATGGCGCTCAGAAGCCGGGGAAGATCGTGCGTAGCTCGTCCAGAGTGACGCCTGCGGTCTCGGCCGGCGGGGTGTGGGCGGGGTCCAGACGCCCGTAGACCAGGCGGATGAACGCCTCGGCGGGCAGCTTCAGCTCGGCAAGCCCCGGTTCCTGCGCCGTCTCGTCGTCCAGAGGGGTGAGCGTGACCGCCTCATTCGTCTGCAGAAGGAAGCGGCGTTCCGGGTCGGTGGTCGTCACGCGCACCTTGCGCTGCTTCCCGTCCGGCTTGGCGCCCCTGGCCATGAACGGCCCGAGCGTGTCGATGATCAGGCCGACGGCATCCGGCGCGACCGTGGCGGAAGGGTCGAGCGCCACCTCCACGTCCCAGCTGTGCACCGCATGCTCGTTGAGGCGCATCCGCGCCAGCCCGGCGAGGTCCACGTCCATCCCGAACACGCGCACGCGCATGCGCGCCCGCTGGTCGGCGTCGAGGGACTCGAAACGCTCGAGCGCCGCCTCATCGGCCTGCAGCCCGTCCGAGGCCTGGGCCTGCTGGTCCTTGGCGTCCCACGACTGCCAGATGAGTCCGATCTGGTCGCGGCCGGGCGGGTCCTGACCGGTCAGGCCGGCGTCCAGGATCAAGTCGAAGATCTCCGACTGCGAGCCGATATGGGACAGCACCTGGGCGATCGACCACTCACTCGCGTACGAGCGCTGCCGCAGCTGTTCCGGGCTGAGGGGCTTGACTATGGCTTGCAGCCTGTCATGGGAGTGCCTGAGGGCACCGATCCACGGACCTGAGCTAGTTTCCACGGTGCTTCTCCGTTGCTCGTGGGCACGAATCCTCCCGAAGCCTACTCGGCTCGAAGACGTGTCCGGAGGCCACCCTCCACATCCGCTACGATGAGCTGATGACGGCCCGTCAGCCCGACCCGGAGCCGTCCGCCGTTCCCGCGTGCGGGACGCGCCGGCTGCGGGCCGATGCCGCGCGCAACCGGGCCGCTATCGTGTCGGTGGCCAGGGACGTGTTCGCCGAGCAGGGGCTGGAGGCGCCGCTCGAGCTAATCGCCGCCCGGGCTGGCGTCGGCATCGCCACCTTGTACCGGCGGTTTCCCACCCGGGAGAAGCTGGTCGCCGCCGCGCTGGTGGAGAAGGTCGCCGAGTACGCCGAAGCCGCCCGGCAGGCCCTGGCCGTCGCCGACCCGTGGGCCGGCTTCGCCGGGTGCGTGGAGCGGATCTGCGAGCTGCAGGCGGGCGACAGGGGGCTGTCCGACCTGCTGTGCATGACGCTTTCCGCGGACGAGCACGTCGAGCAGCTGCGCAGGACAGCGAACGACCTGCTCGTCAGGGTCATCGAGCGCGCCAAGGCGGAAGGGACGCTGCGCCAGGACTTCGCCGGCGAGGACCTCGTGCTGCTGCTGATCGCCACCGCCGCGGTCATGCATGTCACCCGCCAGGACGCGCCGGATGCATGGCGGCGATTCGTGGCCCTATCTCTGGACGGTTTCCGGAGCCGGGACTCGCAGCGGCTGCCCGAACCGCCCTCGACCGCTCAGCTGACCCGGGCCACGGTCCGGCTCGCCCGCGAACGCGGCTGCGCCGCGGCACGGTAGGCGGCGATGGCGTGCACCTGGCCGGATGCGCGGGACTGATTATCCCGGCAACATCCGGCCGGCGTGTTCGCTCCGCCACAATCGGGTTGATACGGCCTTGGTCTGGTCGTAGCCTTCGTACTGCCTAGACTGCTAAGAGGAAGAAGCTCTCGCTCTGGTCAACGGGGGACCAGCTGACGCAATACACAGACCACGCGGACCACCTGGAGACGGGCGGCCTGGCTCGCGACGGCGGGGCGCGCACGCTTGCGCCTGCCAAGCTTCCGGCGCCTCGTGTCCCCGATGACCAGGTCCGGTCCTGGCTTGACCGGCGCCATCTCATGGTCGCTTACGCGGTGTTTGGCGCGTACGCGGTCGCTGCCGCCATCTTCTCCGGGGGCCGTGATCAGGTCTGGGCCATCTGGGCGGCGTGCGGCTACGCCGTCGCCTTGCTCATGATCTGGCGCTGGCCGGGCCGTCGGGTCCAGACCGTGGCGGTCCTGGTGTCGGCCGCGCTGGCCGTGGTCGCCCCGCTGCTGTGGCTCTCCACCGCCTACGGGCTCGAAACGGGAATGATCGTGATCGACCGGTCGGCGACGCTGCTGCTGCACCACGGCTCCCCGTACTTGCCCGCCGCGCAGGTCACCTCCTGGCAGTCCTACAACCCCTACCTGCCGGTCATGACCCTGTTCGGCCTGCCGAGCGCGGCCGGGCTCGGCGGCCTGGCGGGAAACCCCGGGGTATGGCTGGCGGTCGGCACGGTGGCCGTGCTCGCCGCGGCGTTCTGGGTCGCGATGCCGCACAGGTACTGTCCCGAGTGCCGTCGTAACGCTGGGCTGGGCCTGGCGGTCGCGGTGGCCTCACCGGTGATAGCGCTCAATCTGGCCGTGATCACCACGGATCCGCCCGTCCTCGCGCTGATACTGCTGTCGCTGGCGTTCGCCGTTCCCCGCGGAACCAAGGCCACCGCCGCGCAGATCTGCGGCTCGGGAGCCGTCCTCGGCGTCGCCTGCGACCTGAAGTCCACCGCCTGGCTCGCGGTCCCGGTCATCGCGGCGATGTTCGCGTCCCGCGACGGGGCGCGAGCCGCGGTCCGGTTCCTGGCGGCGGTGGCCGTCACCGCCGTCGCCATCATCGCCGCCCTGGCCCCGGCCGTGCTGTTCCGGCACGGAGCGGCCGCGGCACTGGTGCGGGACAGCGTGCTGTTCCCGCTCGGCCTCACCCGCTACAAGACCCCGGCCGAGAGCCTGCTGCCCGGGCACCTGCTGGCCGCCCTGGGCCCGGCCGGGCACGTGGTATCGGTGGGCTTGCTGCTCGCGGCCGGGCTGGCCGTGGCGGTATCGCTCGTGATCCGGCCGCCGCGCGACGTTCGCGCGGCCATCTGGCGACTGGCGGTCGGCCTGGCCCTGATGTTCCTGCTCGGGCCGAATGTCCGTTTCGGGTACTTCATCCTCCCGCTCGGCCTGCTCGGCTGGCTGGCCCTGAACCCGGCGATCGACGCGCGCACCACCGTTCGTTCGGCTGAAGGATTATTTTCTCCTTCAGATAGCTTTAGTTCCTGATGCCCGAAGAACCGGTCGCCGGCCGACGCCGGTCCTACCAGATCACGCTGCTCATCGTGGCCATGGCGGCCGCCGGGCTGAACCTGCGCACCGCCGTCACCAGCCCCCCGCCGCTCTTCCCTGACCTGCAGGCGCAGCTGCACCTGTCGTCAGCCGCGGTGTCGGTGCTGGCCACGACGCCGGTGCTCTGCTTCGGCGTGGTTTCCGCCTTCGCCGCCTGGCTGAACCGGCGCTGGGGCGAGGAACGGGTCCTGCTGGCCGCCTTGGTCGTGCTCACCGCGGGACTGCTGCTGCGCGGCGTGGCGCCCGCGACCATGCTGTTCCCGGGCACCGTGCTGGCGGCGAGCGCGATCGCCATCCTCAACGTGCTGCTGTCCAGCATGGCCAAGCGGCGCTGGCCGGACCGGGCCGGCCTGCTGATCGGCATCTACCTGACCATGCTGTCCGTGGGCGCCATCTTCTCTTCGCTGCTCAGCGTGCCGCTCTACCAGGCCTCGGGCGGTTCGGTGCGGCTGGCGCTCGGGGTGTGGGCGGGACCGGCCGCCCTGGCCGTGTTGCTGTGGCTGCCCCAGCTCCGGTACCGGGCGGTCAGCCCGGCGCGCGCACCGGTCCGGCCTGCGGCCAGCCGGGTCCAGGTGTACAAGCACGCGCTCACGTGGCAGGTCACGGGGTTCATGGGACTGCAGAGCCTGCTGTACTACTCGGCATTGTCCTGGCTGCCGACCATCTTCCAGGACCGCGGCGCGACCCCGGTCACGGCCGGTAACCTGCTCGCCCTGATGGGCGTCGGCAACCTCGCTACCTCACTGGTGGTGCCGGTGCTCGCCCACCGCGCCGCCGGCCAGCGCGCGCTGGTCGTGCCGAGCTTGATCGGTACCGCGGTCGGCTTGGCCGGAACGCTCTGGGCGCCGCTGGGCACGGCCGCGCTCTGGGTGCTCGTGCTCGGCGTCAGCCAGGGGGCCTGCCTCGGCCTGGCCATCTTCTTCACGATGGCGCGGGCCCCCGATCCCGGGCTGGCGGCCTCGCTGTCCGGCTTCGCGCAGTCGGTCGGGTACCTGGTCGCCAGCACCGGGCCGCTGATGGTCGGGCTGCTGCACACGGCCACCGGCAGCTGGGACATCCCGATGGTCTTGCTGCTTATCCTCTCAGGCTGCGAACTCACCGTGGGCGTCCTCGCCGCGCGCCCGATGGTGCTGCCGACCGTCCGCCCCGGCGAGCAGAATGCGACACGCGTGTCGGCTACCGGGCAGATGCCGTGAGCCATCTGGGAGAACCCGGTCGTAGACTCGGGTCGTTCGGTTCCCGCCAGGCTCGCACAGCACACGAGGAGCGACCCACCGTGACCCTGCTGGAGTGCATTAACGGCCCCGAGGACCTGAAGAAACTCAATCAGGACCAGCTCACCACCCTGGCCGGGGAGATCCGCGACGTCCTCATCGAGACGGTGACCAAGACCAGCGGTCACCTCGGCCCGAACCTGGGCGTGGTCGAGCTCACGATCGCGGTGCACCGTGTCTTCGACTCCCCGAAGGACCGCATCATCTTCGACACCGGGCACCAGGCGTACGTGCACAAGCTGCTGACCGGCCGCGCGGCGACGTTCGGCACGCTGCGCCAGCGCGGCGGGCTGACCGGCTACCCGAGCCGGGCCGAGTCCGAGCACGACCTGGTGGAAAACTCGCACGCCTCCACCAGCCTGTCTTACGCCGACGGCCTGGCCAAGGCCTACAAGCTGCGCGGCGAGCCGGACCGGACCGTGGTCGCGATCATCGGCGACGGGGCGCTCACCGGCGGCATGGCCTGGGAGGCGCTGAACAACATCGCGGCGGCCAAGGACTCGCGGCTGGTCATGATCATCAACGACAACGGCTGGTCCTACCAGCCGACGATCGGCGGCCTGGCCGAGCACCTGGCGGCGATACGCGTCAACCCCCGGTACGAGCACGTGCTCGAGGCCATCAAGACCACGCTGCCCCGGACCCCGCTGGTCGGCCCGCCGCTGTACGGGACGCTGCACCGCGTCAAGAAAGGCATCAAGGACGTCATCCAGCCGCAGGTGATGTTCGAGGACCTGGGCCTGAAGTACGTCGGCCCCATCGACGGGCACGACGAGCGGATGTGCGAACACGCGCTGAGGCACGCCCGCGGCTTCGGCGGCCCGGTGCTCGTGCACGTGATCACCAAGAAGGGGTTCGGGTACCCGGCGGCCGAGCAGAACGAGATCGACTGCCTGCACCAGGTGCCGGCCGCGGGCGCGGCGCCGGGCACGTGGAGCAGGGTGTTCGGCGACGAGATGCTGGCCATCGGCGCGCGACGTCCCGACGTGGTGGCGATCACCGCCGCGATGCTGCATCCGACCGGCCTCGCGCAGTTCGCCGCGGCCTACCCGGACCGGGTCCACGACGTCGGCATCGCCGAACAGCACGCGGTGACCAGCGCGGCGGGGCTGGCCATGGGCGGTCTCCACCCGGTGGTGGCGATCTACTCGACGTTCCTCAACCGCGCCTTCGACCAGACGCTGATGGACGTGGCGCTGCACCGGCTCCCGGTGACGTTCGTCCTGGACCGGGCCGGCGTCACCGGCCCGGACGGCGCCAGCCATCACGGCATGTGGGACGGGTCGACCATGCAGCTCGTCCCCGGCATGAGGATCGCCGCGCCCAGGGACGCCAAGCGAGTGGCCGAGCTGCTCAACGAGGCGGTGGAGGTGGCTGACGGGCCGACGGCGGTCAGGTTCCCCAAGGGCAAGGTGGGCGGTGAGGTCGAGGCCGTCGGCAAGCTCGGCGGGATGGACCTGCTGCGCGCGCCCGCGGCCGGGCTGGCCGCGGATGTCCTGCTGGTCGGCGCCGGGCCGATGGCGCTGACCGGGCTCGAGGTCGCGGACCGGCTCGCCGGTCACGGCATCGGGGTATCCGTGGTGGACCCGCGCTGGACCAAGCCCGTCGACGAGGCCCTGCTCGGCGCCGCCCGGCGGCACCGCCTGGTGGTCGTCGTCGAGGACAACGGGCGGGCCGGCGGGTTCGGCGACGCGGTGGCCAGGCTGCTGCGCGACCACGACGTGGACGTGCCGGTGAAGACGTTCGGGCTGCCGCAAGAGTTTCTCTCCCACGGGACGCGCGAGGAAGTGCTCGACGAGGCGGGCCTGACGTCCCAGCAACTGGCGCTGCGGATCACCGAGGCGGTGGCGCGCCGGTCACCCGGCGAGCCCCTGGAGCCGGCGCAGGTCGATGTCCGCGACGCCCCGGAGGCGGCGCCGGAAGGTCGGCCCGTCGAGTAGCGTAAGTCTTCATGCTGAACGTAGCGGTGGTCGGCTCTGGTCCCGCCGGGCTCTACGCCGCCGAGGCGCTGGTCAAGCAGGCGGCGGCGCTGCCGGTGCCGGTACCGGTGCGGATCGACGTGATCGACCGGCTGCCCACCCCGTACGGCCTGGTCCGTTACGGCGTGGCGCCGGACCACAAGTCGATCAAGTCGATCGCGCAGTACCTGCGCAAGGTGCTGGAAAGCCCGGATGTCCGCTTCGTCGGCGGCGTGCACCTCGGCGAGGATGTCACCCGCGACGATCTGCTGGCGGCGTATGACGCGGTGATCTACGCGACCGGGGCGATGCGGGACCGGCGGCTCGGCATTCCCGGCGAGGACCTTCCGGGAAGTTACGCCGCTACCGATTTCGTGAACTGGTACTGCGGCCATCCCGACATGGATCCCGGCGCCTTCACCCTGGACGCCGAGTCGGTCGCGGTGATCGGCGTCGGCAACGTCGCCGTCGATGTCGCCCGCATCCTGGCCAGGGACCCGGCGGAACTGCACGCCACCGATGTACCCCAGCCGGTTCTGGACGCCCTGCACGCCAGCAAGGTGCGCGAGGTGCACATGATCGGCAGGCGCGGGCCTGCCTACGCCAAGTTCACCACCAAGGAACTGCGTGAGCTCGGCGAACTGCCCGGCGTCGAGGTGGTGGTACACGCCGACGAGGCCGACGTGAACGCGTTCGACGCCTCCGGCGAGAGCGCCGCCCTGGTCGAATCCGACCGGCGCGTGCGCGGCAACCTGGTCGCGATCTCGAAGTGGGCGCAGGGCGGGGCCGCCGAGCCGGCGCCTTCCGGACACGTCCGGCGGCTGGTCGTCAGGTTCTGGCTGAAGCCGGCGGAGATCCTCGGCACCGAACGAGTCGGGGGGCTCACCCTCGAGCGGACCGCGATCGACGCCAGCGGGGCGTTCGGCGGCACCGGCAAGTTCGAGACGCTCGACGTGCAGATGGTGCTGCGTTCGGTCGGATACCAGAGCGTGCCGCTGGCCGGCGTGCCGTTCGACGAGCGCGCCTCGGTGGTGCCGAACGCGCTCGGCCGCGTCCTTGGCCCCGACGGCTCTGCGCTGCCCGGGGAATACGTGGCCGGCTGGCTCAAGCGCGGCCCGACCGGCGTGATCGGCACCAACAAATCTGACGCCGCCGAGACCATCCGGTCCCTGCTGGAGGACCTGGCCGGCGGCCCGGGTGCAGGCGACGTTCCGCTGCCGCGGGCTGGCCTGCTGAAGTACCCGGATCCCGCCGCTCCGGCCGACGCGGAAGAATGGCCGCTCGCGGCGGTACTCGCGGGGCGGGGGATCGCGCCGGTGTCCTACGCCGAATGGCTGCGTATCGAGACCGCCGAAGCCGACCTGGCGAAGGCCCTCGGCCGGGGCGAGCGGGTCAAGCTGCATAACCGCGACGCCATCTGGTCGGCCTGCCGTCCCCCGGCGGCCAAGCAGGGGTTAACGGGATTTTAAGGGCTTAACCGGGCCGTCCAGGGTTGGCGCGGGGCTACGCCGGGGAAATTCCAGGCATCGCCAGATGGGTTCCGTGATGACGAGGTACGGCCATATCGGGTGGCGCGTGATCGCGGCGGTGGCCTTCGCCGGGACCGCCGCACTCGCTGTGACACTCACCCGTGTCCCCGCTCGAGCAGAGCATGCCGCCCTGTCCTCCAGCTTGATCCAGAGCCCATGCGCCACCTCGGGCCTCGAAGCCTGGCTCGGCCTCGGGACGGCCGGGTCGGCGCCCGTCACGCGGACCCGGGACCACCTGCAGGCCTCGGACGGCGCCTACTACACGCTGGAGTTCACCAATGTCTCCGGCCACGCGTGCAGCCTGTACGGCTACCCCAGGGTGTCGGCCTACGCAGGCGGCCAGCTCGCCGGGACCCAGATCGGCAGCGCCGCGGTCCGCGACACGTCCATCCGCCCGCAGCCGGTGGTGCTCGCGCCCGGGCAAACGGCGCACTCGGTGCTCCGCGTCACCGGCACCGGCAGATTCCAGCCGACCGCATGCGCGCAGGTGACCGCGCCCGAGCTGCGCGTCATACTGCCGGGCCAAGGGATGCGGACCCGGCCCACGTTCGTGCCCATCCACCTGTCGGCCTGCTCCAAGAAGGGTCCCGAGTTCCTCAGCGTGGAGGCGATTCAGCCGCGGCCGGGCATCCCCGGGCTCACCGTGCCCTGACCGTGAGCTGAACCGGTGTCCGTTCGGGATAAAAGCCTTGACGGCCACCGTGAGTCTCGCACATTTCCCTGTTGACCGTAGTGCGGAGAGAATAGGTGCCATGGGTGTCAGCCAGATAAGCATCCCCCAGCCCGAAGGGTCGTACCAGGGTCCCTACGAGGTGCCCGACGAAGAGCGGTCGCCCGCGAGTCAGGCCGAGGCGGCCGACGGGGTATCCCGGTCCGGACTGGTCGGCCGGCCCGGCGAGACGGCGCTGCCCGAGGAACGCTACCTGGACCGAGAGGAGAGCTGGCTCAGGTTCAACGAGCGGGTGCTCGAGCTCGCCGAAGACGAATCGGTCCCGCTGCTCGAGCGGGTGCGCTTCCTGGCCATCTTCGCGACCAACCTGGACGAGTTCTTCATGGTCCGGGTGGCCGGGCTGGTGCGCAGGATGGTGGCCGGCTTCCCGGTCGAGGGCAGCGGGGTCCGGCTGCCGCGCCAGGTACTCGAGAACACCCTGGACCTGGCGGGCGAGCTGATGGTCAGGCACGCCCGAGCGTTCAGCGAGCGGGTCAACCCCGAACTGACCTCACACGGAATCGAGATCCTGCGCTGGAAAGAGCTGTCCGCGGGCGAGCGCGACTCCCTCAGCGACCTGTTCCGCCGCCGCATCTACCCGGTACTCACCCCGCTCGTGGTGGACCCGGCGCATCCGTTCCCGTTCATCTCCGGCCTGTCGCTCAACCTCGCCGTCATGATCGCCGACCCGAAGACGGACACGACCGTGTTCGCCAGGGTCAAGGTGCCGCCGCTGCTGCCCAGGTTCCTGGCGGTGGCGCAGAACCGGTACGTGCCGATCGAGGACGTCATCGCCGCGCACCTGACCGACCTGTTCGGCGGGGTCGAGGTCATCGAGCAGCACGCCTTCCGCGTCACGCGCATCAGGGACCTCGAGGTGGACGAGGACATCACCGAGAACCTGCTGCAGGCGATGGAGCGAGAGCTGGTACGGCGCAGGTTCGAGCCTGCGGTGCGGCTCGAGGTCGAGGACACGATGTCGGCTGACGTGCTGGACAAGCTGGTCACCGAGCTCGACATCGACGCCCGGGCCGTCTACCGGGTGCCGGGCCCGCTAGACCTGAGCGGGCTTTTCGCCATCGCGGACCTGAACATCGGCGAGCTTCGCTACCCGGCGTTCGTCCCGTCCAGCCTGGCGGTCTCGAAGGATTCCAGCATCTTCACCGCCATCGCCGAACGCGACATCCTCGTCCAGCATCCCTACGACTCGTTCGCCGCGTCGGTCGAGCGGCTGATCGAGGAGGCGGCCGAGGACCCGGGCGTGCTCGCGATCAAGCAGACGCTGTACCGGACCAGCGGCAAGTCCCCGATCGTGGACGCGCTCATCGAGGCGGCCGAGGCGGGCAAGCAGGTCGTGGTGGTCGTGGAGATCAAAGCCAGGTTCGATGAGCGGGCCAACATCACCTGGGCGCGCAAGCTCGAGGAGGCGGGCTGCCACGTGGTCTACGGTGTCGTCGGCCTGAAGACGCACTGCAAGATGGCCCTCATCGTGCGGCAGGAAGCGGACGGGACGCTGCGCCGCTACTGCCACCTCGGCACGGGTAACTACCACCCGACCACGGCCCGCGTGTACGAGGACTTCGGCCTGCTCACCGCCGATGCCATGATCGGTGAGGACGTCACCGCCCTGTTTAACCACCTCACCGGGTACAGCCGCCCGGGCTCGTATCAAAGGCTGCTGGTCGCGCCGGAGGAGCTGCGCAACGGCATCGTGAGCCGGATCGACCGGCAGGCCGAACGGAGCCGGTCCGGCCAGCCGGCCAGGATCGCGTTCAAGTCCAACGCGCTCGTCGACGAGGTGGTGGTCGACGCGCTGTACCAGGCCTCCCAGGCCGGTGTCCCCGTCGACCTGTGGATACGCGGCATCTGCTCGCTGCGGCCGGGCATTCCCGGGCTGTCCGAGAACATCCGGGTCCGCAGCGTCCTGGGCCGGTTCCTCGAGCATTCCCGGATCTACGCCTTCGGCGCCGCCGAGGACTCCGACAGCGAGGTCTGGATCGGCAGCCCGGACATGATGCACAGGAACCTGGACCGCCGGGTGGAACTGCTCGTGCAAGTGACCGATCCCGGGCATCAGCGGCGCCTGCGCGGGCTGCTCGACCTCGGCCTGGACGACGGAACCGCGTCGTGGTGGCTCAACCCGGACGGCTACTGGACGCGGCATCACCGCGACAAGCGGGGACGCCCGCTGACGGACATCCAGGAGACCCTGGTCAGGGAACGCCGGATCCGCTCGGCTGACGAGTCAGGCTGATGAGCGCAGCAGGTGAGTGAGGCCATCATCGCGGCGGGGGCGGTCCTGTGGCGGACCGTGGCGCAGGGAGCCGACGGCGGCTGCGGGGTCGAGGTCCTGCTCGTGCACCGGCCCAAGTACGACGACTGGTCGCTGCCGAAGGGCAAGCGCGAACCGGGCGAGCATCTGCTGCTCACCGCGGTGCGTGAAGTCTTCGAGGAGACCAGCGTGCGACCGGTGCTCGGCCCCAGGCTGGCGACGGCCGAATACCTGGTCAGCGGTCGGCCCAAGCAGGTCGGTTACTGGTCGGCGGTCGGCGCGGACGATCGCGCCGCGCCCAGCCACGAGATTGACGCGGTGTCCTGGCTGCCGCTGACGCGGGTCAGAGAGCAGCTCAGCTACCCGCACGACGCCGACGTGGTCGCGGATCTTCGGCCGCGGGAGACGGTGCCGTTGATCCTGGTCAGGCACGCTTCAGCGGGTCATAAAGACGACTGGGCGGGCGATGACCTACTGCGGCCGCTGGATGCCCAGGGCGTGTCCGATGCGCTGCTGCTGGCGCGCCTGCTGGCCTGCTTCGCGCTTGGCGCCCGGGTGATCAGCTCGCCCGCGCTGCGTTGCATCGAGACGGTACGTCCCTTCGCGGCGGGCTTCGGGGGGTCGGTCGAGGCTGAGGCCGCCTTGGCGGTACCCGCCCGCGCCGGTGATTCTTCTTTGCCCCGAACGGACGGTGGTGACAGCGTCCGGCACCTTTTCCGTGACCTCGTGGCGGCCGGGCGGCCGGCGGTCGTTTGCCTGCACCGGGAGAACCTCCCGGCGGCGCTGGCGGCGGCGTGCTCGGCGCTCGGCGCGCCCCGGCCCGCGACGGCCCTGGACCCGTCGCTGCCCAAAGGCGCCTTCTGGGTTCTGCATACGACGGCGGGAAAACTGGCCGAGCTGGAGCGCTACGAACTCTGAGGGCGAGGGCCTTCCTGCACGCCGGAGCCCTCTTGAGCCGTCGTGCCATCCGGGTCCGGCGGTGCATCGTGGGTACCTGGCTCACCGTGGAGCTCCGGAGAATCGTGGAGCTCCGGGGAATCGTGGAGCTCTGAGGTCTGCTGGTCCTCCGAGTCATCGTTGACCTCAGCATCACTCTGGATCTCAGAGACGTCGTCGGTCTGGTCCGCTGGCGAGGCGCTGGCCGGGTGGCGGCGACGGCGCAGCACGCGCCAGGCAACGTAGCCGACCACTAGCACGGCCAGCGCGAGGAACAGGTAGAGCGAGAAGCGGTTGATGTCGGCGTAGATCGTGTCAATGTGGTCACCGGCCACGTCCCCGATGGTGACCCAGGTGGCGACCCACAGGCAGGCACCGACCACGTTGTAGATGGTGAAGGTGACCAAGCGCATCTGGGCGATGCCGGCGATGATGCCATTGGCCTCGCGCAGCCCCACGATGAACCTGGCGATGATCACGACTATGCCGCCGAAGCGGTCGACGACCGCCTGGGCCCGGTCCAGGTGGTGCGGTTTGATCAACACGTACCTGCCGTAGCGCAGGATCAGCTCGCGGCCGGCGAACCTGCCGATCAGGTAGCCGATCTCGGCCCCGACGCTGGCCGCGACGACCGCGACGACCGCGACCGCGACGATGTTAAGGCCGGCCCGGCCGGTGCCGGCGAAGATGGCGCCGGCGATCAGCGAGAGCTCGCCGGGGATGACCGGGATGCCGATGTTCTCCAGCAGCAGCAGCAAGGCAATGGCCCAGTAGCCGTAGTGATCGAGCGGGCCGGCCAACGAGTTGAGGAAGCCGGGCAGCGGCGCGGACCCCGAGGCGTGCGCGCTAGCCAGAATTCCCATGCTCAGCCGCCTCCTGCTTTCAGTGCTCAGCCTCCCCGGCGTTCA
Organism: Streptosporangiaceae bacterium; assembly: GCA_030045295.1. Next base: position 27 of record JASIGD010000429.1, on the reverse strand, counting down.
GCGCCTGGGCGAGGGCACCGGCGGTGA
>JASIGD010000428.1 GCA_030045295.1 Streptosporangiaceae bacterium | reverse complement strand
TGCTGATGGTCGCCATCCAGGTCATCGCCTCCGACGCGGCGGTCACCATGGGCGGCGCCGAGGGCAACTTCGAGCTCAACGCGTTCCGCCCCATCCTGATCGCCAACTACCTGCATTCGGCGCTGATCATGGCCGACATGTGCGACCACTTCCGCGAGTTCATGGTCGAGGGCACCAAGCTGAACGAGAAGAAGCTGACCGAGAACATCGACAACTCGGTGATGATGGTCACCGCGCTGTCCCCCGTCATCGGCTACGACAAGGCCGCCGAGATCTCCTACTACGCCATCGACCACGACCTCACCCTCAAGCAGGCCGCGCTGGCCAAGGGCGTGCCCGAGGACCTGTACGACAAGGTCGTCATTCCCATCAACCTCACCCATCCCGGCACCGCCGACCTGCCGTCCGGCCCGTCCGGCAGCCAGAAGTCCTGACGTGGCCACCCCGGGCACCGAGGCCGACCGGGCGGCTCACCGCATGGAGCCGATCGGCAAGGCGGCCTTCATCGCCTCGGTCGGCGGCACGCGAGGTTACGCCGACTGGACCAACCCCGACCACCGGCTGCGCCGGCTGCTGGCCGAGTTCATCGGCATGGCCGGGCTGACGTTCATCTTGTCCGGCGGCGCAGCCATCCTGGCCCGGTACGGCGGCCACGCGCTGCAGCCCTGGCAGACGGTGCTGGTGCTGTCGCTCGTGTCGGCGCTGTGGCTGGTGGTGGCGGTCTACTTCCTGGGTGACATCTCGGCTCACTTCAACCCGGCCACCACCTTGGCCTTCGCGCTGCGCAGGGACATGGGCTGGATCATGGCCGCGGTCTACTGGGTCGTCCAGTTCGCGGCGGCGGTCTGCGGGTCGCTGCTGGCCCGGGGTTTCTTCGGCCGGGAGGGCCACCTGGCGGCCACGATGCCCAAGCCCGGGCAGTCGTGGCAAGCCGCCGGGTTCGAGGCCATCATCACCTTCGGCCTGGTGCTGATGATCCTGAACCTGGCCAACGGGCCGAAGCTGAACGGGCCGTTCATCCCGCTCGCCGTCGGCGCCTACATCCTGGCCTGGGGCACGATGGGCGGCCCGTACGACGGCGCCTCGATGAACCCCGCCCGCAGCTTCGGGCCCGACGTGGCCATCGGCAACCTGTCCACCTGGTGGGTCTACCTGATCGGCCCGGCGGCCGGCGCTGTGATCGCCGTCGGCGTGGCGCACGTGCTGCGCGGGCCGGCCAGGGCCCAGGAAGCCGGCGCTGCCCAGGGAACCCCGCTCAACCGGGTCGGCTGAAGCCGGGCCTCAGCCGGCAGCCTCGCCTGCGGTCCCGCCGAGATAGCTGGCCGCGAGCAGCGCGTCGTCCTTGCTCAGCTGTTCGGCGCTGCCGCTGGCCGCCAGTTCGCCGTGGGACAAGATGTAGCCGCGGTCGGCGATCTTCAGCGCCAGGTGTACGTGCTGCTCGACGAGCAGCACCCCGGTCCCGCTGCCGGTCGCGGACTCCTTGATCACGGGCAGCAGCCGGTCCACGACCACCGGGGCCAGGCCCAGGCTCATCTCGTCGAGCATCAGCAATTTCGGCTCGCGGCTGAGCGCCCTCGCGATCGCGAGCATCTGCTGCTCGCCGCCGGACAGCAAGCCAGCCTTGCGGTCGCGCAGCTTGCGCAGCGCCGGGAACTGGTCGAACGCGGCGTCCATCTCGGCCGGGCGGGGTGTACCGTTCAGCCGGAAGTGCTCGCCGACCGTCAGGCCGAAGAAGATCCCGCGATCGTGCGGGACGTGCACCAGGCCCAGCCGCGCCCGCGAGGTCGGGGAGACGCCGGCCAGGTCGCGGCCGGCTAGCCGGACCGTGCCGCTGACCGCCTTCAGCAGTCCGGAAATCGCCCGCAGCGTGGTGGTCTTGCCCGCGCCGTTGGCGCCGAGCAGGGCGACGACCTCACCGCGGCCGACGGCCAGCGTCAGGTCGCGCACGACCGGCGCACGGTCGTACGCGACGGTCAGCCCGTCCAGCTCAAGCACCACGCCGCCGGTGGCCGCCATCTGCCCGCCCTTCTTCACGGCCGCTGCCAGGCCTGCTGGTACAGCACGAACGTCAACAGCACCAGCTTCCGCCGCGGCAGCATTCCTGGCATTGGCGTCAGCCGCCAATTTGCCAGCCGCGAATATGTGCCCACCGAACACTTGACGCGATTGTGACCTGGATCGTTACCCACAATAGTTGACGGAGGTCAGGTGCTGGTTTTTTCCTGAGGGGGTATTTCATGCGGGTTTCTCGATGCCCTCGGAGAATGCGATGGAGCGAATTCCTGTCACGCATGCGAGGAGCCCGATCTGGCCCACCCAGCTGCTTTCCTCTCCGCCGGCGAAGGATCGCCGGCCGCCCCGCGGGGTCAGCCGGGTCGTGAGCGAAGTTGTGAGGACTTATCACCCAGGAGGAACCAACGTGCGAAGACATCGCAGACTTGGGTTCGCCGGCTTCGCCGTCGCCGCCGCGGCGGCGCTGGCCGCGGCGGGCTGCAGCAGCAGTTCAAGCCCCACTACGACCACACCGCCGACCAGTTCGGCGCCGGCCACGCCCCTGCCGGCCAGCACCGCTACCGGGGGGGCGGGCGCCCAGTCCGTCACGAACTACCTGACCTATACCGCCGGTAAGTCCGGCCCGGCCAACAACTCCCTGGCGCCGGTCGACATCGGCTGGCTCAACCAGCAGGGCGGCGCGAGCGCCGTCGGCCCGCTGGCCACCACCGGCGCCGAGACGGCGGTCAAGTACATCAATGCTCAGCTCGGCGGGGTGGACGGCCACCCGCTGAAGCTGGTCACCTGCTTCATCGCCAACACTGACGCGGAGGGCACGACGTGCGGGCAGCAGTTTGCGGCCAATAAGAGCATCGACGTCATCGGCGAGGGCGGCGTCGCGATCGGCGTCCAGCCCTTCTACACGGCCATCGGCACGAAGACGCCGGTCATCGTCGGGGTGGCCGCCACGGGCACGGACGGCGTGCAGCCGAACGCCGTGATCCTGTTCGGCGACGCCACGCACGTGCTCGGTCCGTTCGGCACCTACGCCAAGGACGTGCTGCACGCCAAGACGGCGGCGCTGGTCTACCCGGACATCCCCGGGATCACCGAGGGCGCCGCGGCGATCGAGGCGGGGCTCAAGGCGGCCGGCGTCCAGGTCACCGCGGTGGGCTACGACGAGAGCCAGACCGACCTGACCAGCGTGCTCGTCGCGGCGCACGCGCAGACGGCCGACATGGTGATCCCGTACAGCGACTCCACCGGCTGCGTGAACCTCGCCAAGAGCCTCATCCAGCTGGGCATCACCGACGCCAAGAAGATCGTCTCCGCGCCGCTGTGCCTGAACGGGCAGGTCGCGGCCGGCCTCGGCGGCGACTACCCGATCTGGACGTACGCGATCGCCAGCTCGCTGTACGGCGACCCGACCGACCCGGGCATGCCGCCCTACATGTCGGTGACGGCGAAGTACGAGTCCCCGGCGGACGCGCCGGACCCGTGGAACATCGTCGCGTTCTCGCAGATCCTCACCATCGACCGGTTCATGAACGAGATCGGGTACTCCAGCCTCACCCCGGCCGCGATTTTGGCCAAGGCCAAGGCGTTCACCGGTCCGCTCGCGCTCGGCGCGCCGTCGCTGGACTGCGGGATGTTCTCCTCGGCCCCGGCGGTCTGCAACGATCGCACCCAGTTCTTCCTCTATAACGGCAAGAACCACTGGACGAAGGAGGCGGGCTGGCTGCAGCCGCCATCGTGATCTGCCGGGCTGGCCGTGCCGCGGCCGCGGGGCAACCGGCGGCCGCGGCATGGATCCCGCCGCACCACATCCCTGGGGACTGACCAGTGCAAGAAATCCTGCTGTTCATCCTGCTCGGACTTGGTTCCGGCGCGCTCATCGCGGGCATCTCGCTCGGCGTTGTGCTCAGCTACCGCGGGTCGGGGGTCATCAACCTCTCCGTCGGCGGCCTGGCCATGATCGGCGGATACGCCTACTGGTCCCTCAACACCGGCGAGATCGCGACCCTGCCGACCTGGGCCTGCCTCGTGCTCAGCCTGCTGTTCGTGGCCATCGTCGGCGCGGTCACCGAGTTCGTCGTCTACCGGCCGATGCGCAACTCTCCGCCGCTGGCCAAAATGGTCGCCTCGCTCGGCGTGCTGCTCGTCTTGCAGGCGGCGATGCTGCTCGCCTTCGGCATCACGCAGCAGCCGGAGCCGAGCATCCTGCCGCAGAACGTCGTGCACGTATTCGGCACGGTCATCCCGGTGAACCGGTTCATCATCACCGGCATGGTGATCGTGGCGGCGGCCGTGCTCGCCGCGGTCTACAAGTGGACCCGGTTCGGGCTCGCGACCAGGGCCGCCGCGGAGAACGAGGTCGCGGCCGTGCTCGGCGGCCTGTCACCGAACACGATCTCGCTGATCAACACCCTCGTCGCCGCGCTGCTCGCCGGGATGGTCGGCATCCTGGCCGCTTCAATCACCGAGCTCGACCCCGAGACGCTGCCGCTGCAGATCATCCCGGCTCTGGCGGCGGCGCTGCTTGCCTCTTTCACCTCGTTCGGCATCGCGTGCGCGGCGAGCTTCGGGATCGGCATCATGTACTCGCTGATCCAGTACGCCTCGGCGCAATCCTGGTTCCCCCAGTCCGGCGGCGTCGCGCTGCCCGGCGTTACCGACCTGCTCGCGTTCCTCATCATCGTGACCGTCCTGTTCTGGCGCGGGCCGCGGGTACCGGGCCGCGGCGAACTCGTCGAACGCCGGCTGCCCGAGGTGCCGCGCCCGCAGCACCTACCCCGCACGGCGGTGATCTGCACGGCGGTGGCCGCGGTCGCGCTGGTCGTGCTGCCGTTCGGCTTCCGCGAGGCGCTGGTCAACACGGTGATAGGAACGCTGATGGCGTTGTCGCTCGTCGTCATCACCGGCTTCGTCGGCCAGGTCTCCCTGGTGCAGCTCGCCCTGGCCGGGGCGGCCGGCTTCACGGTCTCGCACATGGCGTCCAACTTCGGGATCACGTTCCCGGTCGCGGCGCTGGCCGGCATCGCCGTCGCGCTGGTGCTCGGCGTGATCACCGCAATCTCCGCGGTCCGGGTGCGCGGCATCAGCCTGGCCGCCGTCACGCTCGCGGGTGCCGTGGCGATCGAGAATTTCGGGTTCACCAACAGCACGTGGGGCGGCGGCCTGGCGGGCTCGCCGGTGCCCGAGCCGAAGTGGTTCGGCCTCGACCTCGGCCCGGACGCGCCGTTCCGCGGCCTGGACGGCGACAAGCCCAGCCCGGTCTTCGGCTTTGTCGCGCTCATCTGCTGCGTGCTGCTATGCGTGGCCGTCGGTTACGTCCGCCGCGGCACGCTCGGCCAGCGGATGCTCGCGGTCCGCTCCAACGAGCGCGCCGCCGCGGCGGCCGCCGTCAATCCGCGGACGGTGAAGCTGGCCGCGTTCACCATCGCGGCGTTCATCGCCGGGGTCGCGGGCGTCCTGTACGCGTACAACTTCCTTTCGGTGAGCGCCGACTCGTTCGACGTGGTGACCGCGCTGAGCCTGATCGCGTTCGCGTACGCCGGCGGGATCACGCTGATCTCCGGCGCGGTGTTCGCCGGGCTGATCTCCGCCCAGGCCCTGATCCCGTACGCGCTTGAGGACTGGTTCGGGCTGAACGGGAACTGGTTCCTGCTGTTCGGCGGCGTGATCCTGATCTTCACCCTGATCCGCAACCCCGAGGGCGTCGCCGGGGACATCTACCGGCGGACGCACAAGCGCCCCCCGGTCCGCCCGCCGGCGGTTACGGCGGAGTCAGCCGCCGCGGGGGACGGGGAGGTGCGCGGGGGTCCGGGGCCATCGGGGTCCGGGGGCGTCCCCCGGGATG
>JASIGD010000427.1 GCA_030045295.1 Streptosporangiaceae bacterium | reverse complement strand
CTGGTGGACAGCGCGTCGAAGACGATCACGTCATCGAGCCGGTTCAGGAACTCGGGCTTGAACGCGGCCCGGACCGCGGACATCACCGCTTCCCGCTTGGCCGCCTCGTCCCCGAACGAGGGGTCGGCGATGAACTGGGAGCCGAGATTGGAGGTGAGCACCAAGATCGCGTTCCTGAAGTCCACCGTGCGGCCCTGGCCGTCGGTGAGCCGCCCGTCGTCCAGCACCTGCAAGAGGACGTCGAAGACCTCCGGGTGCGCCTTCTCCACCTCGTCGAGCAGGACCACGCAGTACGGCCTGCGGCGGACGGTCTCGGTGAGCTGGCCGCCTTCCTCGTAGCCCACGTACCCCGGCGGCGCGCCGATCAGCCTGGCGACCGAGTGCTTCTCGGAGTACTCGCTCATGTCGATGCGGACCACGGCCCGTTCGTCGTCGAACAAGAACTCGGCGAGCGCCTTGGCCAGCTCGGTCTTGCCCACCCCGGTCGGGCCGAGGAACAGGAACGAGCCGGTCGGCCGGTCCGGGTCCGATACTCCCGCCCGGGCCCGCCGGACCGCGTCAGAGACGGCCTGGACGGCCCGGGTCTGGCCGATCACGCGCTTGCCGATCTCGGCCTCCATCCGGAGCAGCTTGGCGGTTTCGCCCTCAAGCAGGCGCCCGGCGGGGATGCCGGTCCACGAGGACACGACGTCGGCCACGTCATCCGGGCCGACCTCCTCCTTCACCATGGGCGCCGTAGCGGGGATTCCGGCCGCCGCGGTTCCGTCCTCTGATGAAGCCGAACGAGCCGTGGTGCTCGCCTGCTCCAGCTGCTCCTTGACCGCGGGGATGTCCCCGTACAGGAGCCGGGACGCGGCCTCGTAGTCGCCGTCACGCTGCGCGCGCTCGGCCTGGCCCTGAAGGTCGTCGAGCCGCTTCTTCAGCTCGCCGACCCGGTTCAGGCTGGACTTCTCCTGCTCCCAGCGCGCGACCAGCGCGGTCAGCTGCTCCTGCCGGTCGGCCATGCTGGCGCGCAGCCGCTCGAGCCGCTCCTTGCTCGCCGCGTCTTCCTGGTTGGCCAGCGCGAGCTCTTCCATCTTCATCCGGTCCACGGCGCGCCGCAGCTCGTCGATCTCAACCGGCTGCGAGTCGATCTCCATCCGGAGCCGGGAGGCGGCCTCGTCGACCAGGTCGATGGCCTTGTCCGGCAGGAACCGGGCGGTGATGTACCGGTCTGACAGGGCGGCGGCCGCGACCAGCGCCGCGTCGGAGATCTGCACCTGGTGGTGCGCCTCGTAGCGGCCCTTGAGCCCGCGCAGGATCGCGATCGTGTCCTCCACCGAGGGCTCGCCGATGAGGACCTGCTGGAACCGGCGCTCGAACGCCGGGTCCTTCTCGATGCGCTCCCGGTACTCGTCCAGCGTGGTAGCGCCCACCATGCGCAGCTCGCCGCGGGCCAGCATCGGCTTGAGCATGTTGCCCGCGTCCATCGCCCCCTCGGCGGCGCCCGCGCCGACGACCGTGTGCAGCTCGTCGATGAACGTGATCACCTGGCCTTCGCTCTGCTTGATCTCGTTCAGCACGGCCTTGAGGCGTTCCTCGAACTCGCCGCGGTACTTCGCGCCGGCCACCATCGAGCCCAGGTCGAGCGCGATCAGCCGCTTGCCGCGCAGCGACTCGGGGACGTCGCCGGCCACGATCCGCTGGGCGAGGCCTTCGACGACCGCGGTCTTGCCCACTCCGGGATCGCCGATCAGCACCGGGTTGTTCTTCGTCCGGCGGGAAAGCACCTGGATGACGCGCCTGATCTCGGTGTCCCGGCCGATGACCGGGTCGAGCTTGCCGTCCCTGGCCTGCTGGGTGAGGTCGATCCCGTACCGCTCGAGCGCCTTGTAGGTGCCCTCCGGGTCCTGGCTGGTGACCCGCGCGCTGCCGCGGATCTGGCTGAACGCCTCGAGCAGCGCGTCCGGGGCGGCCCCGGCCGTGGCCAGGACGGCCTTCGCCTCGCCGCCGTCCACGGCCAGGCCGACGAGCAGGTGCTCGGTCGAGATGTACTCGTCGCCGAGCTGCTTGGCCCGGCTCGACGCGGTGGCGATCGCCGCGAGCAGCGGGCGGGACATTTGCGGTGCGCTGACCGTGGCACCGCGGGCGCGCGGCAGGCGGGCCAGGCGTTCCTCGGCCTGCTTGGCCACGAGCGCCGGATCGGCGCCGACCGCGCGGAGCAGCGGGGCGGTTGTGCCGTCCTCCTGCTCGACCAGGGCCACCAGCAGGTGCAGCGGGTCGACCTGCGGGCTGCCGTCGGCCGCGGCGCGCTGCACCGCGACCGAGAGCGCGTCCTGGCTCTTGTGAGTCAGTTTCTCTTCCATTTAGTTATCTCCTCTGGGCTGCCCAGTCCCGCTGGGCTGCCCAGTCATCGGTTCCCAGGCCGCCGCCCGCGCGTTGCGCACGGGCACCAAGCCGGATTTCGTGTCATTACTGGCCCGGCGCAGCTCGGCCAGCCGGGCCGCCACGGCCCGCGTGGATTCCAGCTCGACGCGCAGCTGCGCGACCTCGGCGTGCAGCTCGGCGACGAGCCGGCGCGCCTGGTCGAGTTCCCGGAGCTGATCGAGGATCAGCTTGATGCCCGAGAGGTTGACGCCCTCTTCCTGGGACAGCCGCTGGATCTCGCGCAGCGCCAGGATGTCCCGCATCGAGTAGCGCCGGCCCCGGCCCGCGCTGCGGCCCGGTGATACCAGGCCGAGCCGGTCGTAGGCGCGGAGCGTCTGGGGGTGCATCCCGGACAGCTGGGCGGCCACCGAGATGACGTAGACGGGCAGGTCGTCCGATACCTCGTATGGGCTGTTCATGCCGTCTCCTCCTCTCAGGCCTCTTTCGCCCGCTCGAGGAGTTCCTCCCGCGGGTCCTGTCCGGCCGTGGCCTCGCGCAGGTCCTCGATGGCGCTGCGGGCCTTGCCGTTCAGGTCCTTCGGCACCATCACCTCGACCGTGACGAGCAGGTTGCCGTTGGTCCCGTCCTTGCGGCGCACCCCCTTGCCGGGGACCCGGAACGTGCGCCCGTTCGGGGTGCCCGGCGGGATCCGCACCGTTACCGGCGCGCCCCGGTGCGAGGGCACCTTGACCTCGGCGCCGAGGGCTAGCTCGGCGAACGTCGCCGGCACGGACACCGTGAGGTTGTCGCCCGACCGCCCGAACACCGGATGCGGCTTGACGTGCACCCGGACGTACAGGTCGCCGGCCGGTCCGCCGCGCTCGCCGGGAGCGCCCTTGCCCGGGACCTTGACCCGCTGGCCGTCGGACACCCCGGCCTGGATGCGCGCCTGGATGGTCCGCGAGCTCATCGCCCGGCCGCTGCCCGAGCAGGCCGGGCAGGGGTCGTCCACCACCAGTCCGCGGCCACGGCACTCCTTGCACGGCTCGGAAATCCCGAACGTGCCCAGGTTCCTGCTCGACTGGCCGGTGCCGCCGCAGACGGGGCAGACCCGCGGCACGGTGCCCGCCTTGGCGCCCGTGCCGTGGCAGGTGGGGCACGGGCCCTCGCCGGTCAGCCGCAGCGCCACCGTGGTGCCGTCGATCGCGTCGCTGAAGCTCAGCGTCGTCTCGGTCTCGACGTCGGCGCCGCGGCGCGGCCTGTTCTGTGCGGTGTTGCGGCCGCGATTGAACACGCCGCCGAACAGGTCTCCCAGGCCGCCTCCGGCGTCCCCGGTGTTGCCGAAGATGTCGCCGAGGTCGAAGCCGAAGCCGCCGCCGGTCCGGGTGCCGGTCGGAACCCGGAAGCCGCCGGTGCCGAACAGCGAGCGCGCCTCGTCGTATTCCTTGCGCCGCTTTTCGTCGGACAGCACCGAGTAGGCCTCGGAGATCTCCTTGAAGCGCTCCTCGGCCGAGGCGTTGCCCTTGTTGGCGTCCGGATGGTACTTGCGGGCCAGCTTGCGGTACGCCGCCTTGATCTCGGCGGGCTTGGCCGTCTTGGAGACGCCCAGGGCCTTGTAGTAATCCTTCTCGAGGAAGTCCTTCGTGCTCATCCCGCCTCGCTGGGCTTGTTAGTTTCCTTCCTCGTCCGAGGACCACTCGGCTTCGGTGCTGCTGCCGTCCGGGCCGGTCGCCGGCTCGGCGACCGCGACCCTGGCCGGCCGCAGGATCCTGTCCCCGACCTTGTAGCCGGGCTGCAGGATCTCGACGCACGTGTCCTCGGCGACGTCGGGTGAATAGGAGTGAGTCAGCGCCTCGTGGATCTTGGGATCGAACGTGTCGCCCTTTTCCCCGTAGGCCGCCAGGCCGAGCTTGCCGAGCGCGGAGGTCAGCGAGTCAGCGACCGACTTGAAGCCGCCGGACAGTTCGCCGTGCTCCCGCGCCTGGTCGATCGCGTCCAGGACGGGCAGCAGCGCGGCCAGCGTGGTCGCGACGGCCTGCTCGCGGACGACAGCCCGGTCCCGGTCCACGCGCTTGCGGTAGTTGGCGTACTCGGCCTGCAGGCGCTGCAGGTCGGCCGTCCGCTCCGCGAGCTGCGCCTCGGCGCCGGCCTTCTGCCGGTCGGCGGCGGCTGGTTCCTCGAGGATCCCCTCAAGGACCTCCTCGGGCGCTTCCTGCACCGCTGCTTCGTCCTCGTTGCCTTCGGGCTCGTTGTTCCGGGACCCGGCCGATCCGGCGGCCCCGGCCGGCCGGCCCTGCGGGGCGGCGCCCGCTGGGCCGGCCGGCTTTGCGGCCGCGTGCTTCCCCCGGACCTGGCCGGTCACCGGGTCGATGCGCCGGCGGTCGTGGATGACCGGGCCGGAGCCCGTCTCCTCGGATGCTGGCATCAGGCCGCTCCGCCCTCGCTGGCGTCGTCGACGATCTCAGCCTCGACGACCTCGTCGTCGTCCGGCGCCTGGCTGTCGCCGTCGCTGCCGCCTTCGGCCGAACCCGACTGCGAGCTGGCCTGAGCCGCCTGGGCCTGCTGGTAGATGGCGGTCCCCATCTTCTGGCTGACCTGCGCGGCCCGCTCGCTGGCCGACTTGATGGCGTCGGTGTCGTTGCTCTCCAGCGCCTTCTTGACATCGGCGATCGCGGACCGGACCTCGGACTTGATGTCCTCGGGCACCTTGTCCTCGTTCTCGCCGAGGAACTTCTCGGTGCTGTAGACCAGCGTGTCGGCCTGGTTGCGGATCTCCGCTTCCTCGCGGCGCTTGCGGTCCTCCTCGGCGTACTCTTCCGCGTCGCGGACCATCTTCTCGATGTCTTCCTTGGGCAGCGCGGACCCGCCGGTGATCTGGACCGACTGCTGCTTGCCGGTGCCCAGGTCCTTGGCGGAGACGTTGACGATGCCGTTGGCGTCGATGTCGAAGGTGACCTCGATCTGCGGCACGCCCCGCGGCGCGGGCGCGATGCCGGCCAGCTCGAACATGCCGAGCTTCTTGTTGTACGCGGCGATTTCACGCTCGCCCTGGAAGACCTGGATCTGCACCGACGGCTGGTTGTCCTCGGCGGTGGTAAAGATCTCCGAGCGCTTGGTCGGGATCGTGGTGTTCCGCTCGATCAGCTTGGTGAAGATGCCGCCCTTGGTCTCGATGCCCAGCGACAGCGGGGTCACGTCGAGCAGCAGGACGTCCTTGACCTCGCCCTTGAGCACGCCGGCCTGCAGGCAGGCGCC
>JASIGD010000426.1 GCA_030045295.1 Streptosporangiaceae bacterium | reverse complement strand
TGCAGATCGTAATTTGTCGGAACGTCCTCGCTGGCCAGCGGAGTCGGCTGCCGTCCGGCCAACAGCGGTCCGCACACAACGACTAAGTGACGAAGTGAGTGACAATCGTCACGGCCAACGGCGGACATCAGCGGACATCCCCGGACGGTCTGCCGCAGGCCGTACGCGCTGCGAAGCTGGCAGTAAGCGCCTGTACTTGGGTTCGGGACGAAGGGGCCATGTGCTAACGCCCTGTTAACAGCAGGTGTGGATGTATGTGGGTCGCGGCGGGCGCGGACGGCCATGAAGACGCACCGCGCCCCGCGGCTCGAGTCAGACCGCGACGTGATCCTCGGCCAGCGGCCTTACGCGTGCGGGCACCGGCGGACCCTGCTTGACCATCCAGATCCCGGCCACCAGCACCCAGAGCACCGTCGCGAGTACGCCGAAGAACCCGGCGGGACCGGCCAGGCAGGCCAGGCCGAACACGAACATGACCCATCCCATCCAGGTCGGCTGGATCCGGCCCACCACGACGGCCAGGCCGGTCAGGATGCCGAACAGGGCGAACCCGACGAGAATCGGCAGGAAGAAATCGTTCTCCAGCAGACTCAGCGTCTGAGCCGACGCGGTCGTCAGCCACGTAGCTCAGGGCACATGAGAGCCTCGAAAAGCACCGATTCCCTAGCTGATAGTGCGGGTTCGATTCCCGTCACCCGCTCCGGCCCCTTATCGCAGCTCGGCTGGCTTATCCACCATGCCCGCCCTGGCCGCCCGCACGGCTGCTGGGACCCCAAGGCCGCCTGCGGCCTCGCTGTGCGATCGGTTACGCGAAGCCTTGGCTCGACCTACCGGCTGCTCACCATGACCGGGATCGCACCGCACTCTGACCCGTGGTGCGCTAACGGAAGCAACAGGCTGGCGGCCGGGATCCAACCGTCAGCCAATGGCGAACTCATCGGTGTCCCAGATGGCCGCAGCAAAGCGGCGGCGCAGGCGGCGGCCGGTGACATGAGCGGGCGTGATACGTACGAAATGCTCCCGCGTGCTGCTAGCCCGTGGCCTGACGCCCACGGCCGCGATCGATGCGAGCTCGTCTTCAGAGTCCACATGGTGCGCAGCGCCCTGGATGAAGACGAACCAGCCTTCATGCGCGCGCTTGCCGAGGTTGTCGATCTCGAAGCTCACCTTGTATTCGGCGCCCCGTATTCCGGTGCGAAGGTCCTCGCAGGTCGGGCTGTCCTGCGCGGTGCGGAACACGATGGTGCCTTCATGCAGCTTGTAGTTGACCGGGAGCACGGCGACGCCGTTCGGGCCGGAGTACGCAAGCCGACCGACACCCCGCGCCGAAATGAGCCGCAGGCACTCGGCCTCGTCCAGCCGTTCGGGCGCTGGATCCCAGATGGTGTGATACCCGGGCTCGGGATCGGCCGATCTGCCGGGTTCCGGTCGGAGCGGGGGACGGTCAGCCTGTCCTGGTCGGCCTGGGGAGGGATGCTGGTCTAGTCGCATGACTACCTCCATGAGGTTGTTGATCGCCTGGCGCTTCGTGGCCCAGACCTGCCGCACGGCAGAATGTGGCTGAAGCAGCCTTGCCGTTGATGGCTTCCGGGCACCGTTCTGAACATCCCGGCTGCCGCCGACGTGGTGCGCACGATCGCTGATTGCGGAGCTGGCGACGACCGTCCGTTAGCTTGGCTGCGAGAACGGCCGGACGGTCACGATGGGGCCTCGCGGCCGGAACGCTGATTACCAGGACGCCATACGCGTTCTGCGCGGCGGCCGAAACAGACAACAAAACGACCTCCACCTGTTTTCGCGACGTCCACGACGTCGACTAGGTAGAGGCCGTCAGCCAGCTAGAAAATCTCGGCGTTGCGCGAGCCTCATCGCTTGAACAATTACACGATACACCGGGCGCACGCGGAGTTCCAACCCGGTCACCGATCTTGAACTGCACTTCTACCCAGTCCGCTCATATTCGGTGACCAGGTCGCCGGGCAGGCCGGACGCTTGATCTGCTCCTGGAGAGACTGGCGACGGTAGGCAGGAGCGCCGGGCATACTCCGTCACGATCGAGGATCAGGCAATGTTCAGCTCTGCGCCGATTCCGATGATGATGACCCCCGCCAGTGCCAGACCGGCCGCCCATGAGGCCGCGTTCCCCTGGATCCGCCGGGCGGTCACCACGCCCAGCAGGGCGAGCATGCCGACCGCGATGACCAGCGCCAGCCACGCGTAATCGGGAAACGCGACCGCGGCCACCAGTGGCAACAAGGCGCCCGCGAAGCTCGCCGTGCTGGCCTGTGCCGCATCGGCCAGCGCGTTCCGCCGGGCCGCCCGGCCCAGCCGGGTAGTGGCCAGCGCACCACGCTTGAGCAGGTTCAGATGCTTGGCGGCGCCGATCAGGGCGAAGCGGAGGTCCACATACTGGGATACGAAGATGGCGAATGCCGCGGTGGCCAGGGCGAAGGTAGCGACTCGGAGCGACAGGCCAAGCCCGAGCGCGCTGCCACCGCGCAGGATCGACCCGCTGGAGAGACCCAACGCGTTCGTGATCCCATCAATCAAGCCCAGCACGATCGGGCCACCCCGCACGCGTAGCCAGGGCCAGTGCAGCGCGATGAGGCGCGACAGCCTCATCGCTCCCGTACTATCCGCTCGATGAGCCGATCGCCCGCGACAAGCTCGTCGATGCTATTCACCACCGCCCCTGTCGACTCGATTGCGCGGATAAGCGCGTCGAGATCGATATCGTTTCCTTCGACAGTGACGTCCATCCCCACGGTCTGCACGTCTATTTCAGTGACGGTGATGTTAAGCGCTTCCACACCGGGAGCAACGTCTATTGCTTTCGCGATGTCTATAATCTCGGGCTGCTGTATCGCTTTGTCCACGTCAAGAAGCAATCTACGAATTTTCATGACATCCCCTTTCTAGGATGACAGCGGGTCAGGTCTGCCCAGCCCGCTGTTCCACCATGATCTCGTATGTGGTCTGGGTCCGGGGATGGCCCGCGAGCGTACGGCGGCACCCTCCACGGTCCAGGGCGCTTCGCGTTTCCTCCCGGAAATGGCCTGGGCCACCCTCGACCGCGGAGCCTCTGTGTCGCCTCCGGTCAAAAACTAAGGGGCGGGCAGGAGCCTGCCCGGACCGGACGCGGGCTATCCCCGGCACGGTGCAGGTGCTCACGAAGATATCGGTTCTTATGAACTCAGCTGACAGCCTGTCAACGGCCAAGTTGGGGTCACCGCTGGTGGCCAGTTAAAAGTCCCCGCTCCTCGGGTTTGTTCAGCTGGTTTTGAGGGTGCTGCCTCCTTGGGCTCGGGCTTGTTTCATCCGGTAGGAGTCGCCGTTGGTGATGACGACGTGGCAGTGGTGCAGGAGCCGGTCGAGCATGCTGACGGCGGTGGTGTGCTCGGGCAGGAACCGGCCCGCTCCACCAAATGGCGGTCCTGACCATCCTTATGACCGGCGCAGCTCGTCGCCAGGCCAGTTGACCCGGGACCGGCGGCACCATCCCCGAACGGCCGGCCGTGCCAGCATCCGGCTGCCTGCCGAGCCTGGGATCGGGTCGCTCTGGGTGACCTGCCTTGGTCCGGCGCCGGTGAGCACAGTGCCGCCCTATCTGGGTGGTTCTCGCGCTGCGGCTCGCTGCCTTTTCGGCCGCCCGTGATGGGTCGTTCTGCGCGGGGGTGCGGGCATCAGGGTCGCGGCCGTGGCCTGGTGGGACAAGTCCTCCGCCGTGACAGTATGAGAGGCATGACCGCCCTTTTCGTCCATGGAGTGCCCGCGACCCCGGCCGTTTGGCGCGGCCTGCTGGCTGCGCTCGACCGCCCGGATACCGTGGCCTTGTCGCTGCCCGGGTTCGGCAGCGCCCGCCCGGCCGGTTTCGGAGCGACGATGGATGAGTACGTCGCTTGGCTTGCGGCCGAACTCGAGCGCCTGGGTGATCCGGTCGATCTCGTCGGGCACGATTGGGGCGGAGGGTTCGTGGCCCGGGTGGCCTCGACCCGGCCCGAGCTGGTCCGATCCTGGGGTCACCGACGCCGCCAGCGCGTTTGACGTGGGGTTCGAGTGGCACGACTTCGCGAAGATCTGGCAGACACCGCAGGCGGGGGAAGACTTCTGGGACCAGCAGCTGGCGGCATCGGCCGAGGAGCGGGCTGGTGTCTTCCAGATGTTCGGGGTGCCCGAGGGGCCGGCCCTGGACCTGGCATCGCGCATCACCCGCACCATGGCTGATTGCATTCTCGACCTGTACCGTTCGGCCGTGGATGTCGGGAAGCAGTGGGGTCCGGATTTCGCGGCCATCCCAGTTCCCGGATTGGTGATCGTCCTTGGCGAGGATCCTTTCCTGAGCGCGGCCTCGGCGGCCAAGGCCGCCGCGCGGGCCGGCGCCAAGACGGTCGCCCTCGACGGGTTCGGCCACTGGTGGCTGCTCCAGGACCCTGCCAGGGCGGCGGCCGTCCTGGGCGAGTTCTGGGCCACCCTGGCCTGACTCCGCCAACTCCGAAGCGGAGCTCGCTCGGCGTATGGTAACGCTACGCAGCGCTCGCTGCGGTGGGTCGTGGAATGGCTCGTGGAATGGCTCGCGGGATCATCCCAGCGCAGCGAGTGCCATCAGTGCGATTTTCCGTGTCATCTGTGCAGCTAACGGGCACGGTGCACGGGGCCGTGCTTCTCATAATCCGTCGGGCGTGGGTTCGAGTCCCACCCGCCCCACCTGTGGTTTCAAGAACCGGCTACGGCATAGCGGGCGGGTCGGACTCATCTGGTCAGATGGCCGATAGCGTTCGTTGTGGTCGCGTAGCGTGACCAGCGGGCATATTATTATTAGCTCGAACAACTTGAGATCGACTCTGCGCGGCAGAGATCATTCCCAGTGGTATCAGCAGCTACGCACAGATAAACTATTCGGTGGGGCTCTGACTGTAACCGCAATCGATATCTGCGAAGATCAGCGATTCTGTGCAGAGCCATGGGGCGTCGTCCGTGACATTACCGGAGCATCGCAAGGCCGACGATCGGCCGATCGGCAGCCTTGTCCCGCTCTAGGGTGCTGGGCCATGGCTGCTGGCCTGTTTGTCCGTGCCCGTAATGCTGGCTGGCGGACCCGCCGATCTCAGCTGGCTATTGCCGGTCCCTTGACGAGCCTGAGCGGCTCGGCGGCACTGGCTCAGTGCAGATTGCCAAACCAGAAACTGGCACGTAAGGGATCCAAGATCTGGAGCCTTTAGTTCGCTGCGTCTTCCAGCTCTGATGGTCGCCGCACGTAGATAATGGTGAGCATGACAACAGTGGCCAGCAGCACGAAACTTAGAACCGCGCAGACGTGACCGGCGCCTGAGGAGGTCGAGAAATCCCAGGTCCAGGTCACCCACCGACACGTGACGAGCGCCGCAATGGTAACCGAGCCCAAGACCAGCGCGCCGCCGAGGGCGCGCGCTCGAAGGCTCATGGCATACCAGATGACAGCCGGCACGGCGAGCACTCCTGCGATGCCCAGTACAAAGAAGTACGCACCGATGTAGCCGTAGGTGCCGAAGCCGAAGTACCTGTTTAGAGTCGCGTAGAAGATCAACGAGGAAACCTGGCTAAGAGCCGCGGCACCTAGCAAGATCATTGGGAGCCTGCGGATCTGGGGAGTCTGCTGCCTGTCGGCAGCAGGACTCCAAGAGACCCTTAGGAGTATTGCTGCTATGATTCCCAGCGCGTAACTGGCGAATTGGAGTAGCGCTATAGCGAGAACGCGGCCGCCTGCGAGGGATGGCTGAGCAAGTACCACTAGACTGGCCGCCAGAGACGGTGCTGCTAGCCACAACATGCCCTGGAGGAATCCCACAAGCACTAGCGAGCGTATTCGCATCAGCGCGATGGCAGCCACGACAGCAAGCACCACGAAAATGGCTATACTGAAGAAGTAAGTGATGCCCTCCTGATAGGTAAATACGCCGAGTGTTATGCCCCCAGCGCCGGCGAGGAGTTGAGCAATGATCCCGGTAATCCCGCCGAGAAGGGCTATCGCCGTTCCCTTGTGAGCTATGCCCTTCCGGATCGGTGGCCGCGCGGCTGAAGGGGCAACTGCCGTCACCGGCTGCGGCGCAGCAGCGGAGGAATCTGCGGTTGGGTCTTGGTGGCGGTCAGCCTGCTCGGCTCGCGGCTCGCCGACCGTCGTGGCGTCCTGGCCGTTCCGTTCCGCCGCCTCCGACCTGGTGGCCTGCTGACCTTGCCGCTGGTCTTCTGGTGCAGATCCTGTTTTGGGCGGGTTCGCGGGGACGGGAGGTGTTGTGACTCCGCGGCTGGCAGTACGGGTCTGGTGGTCGGTGGGGGAGGTCTGTGCCGCGGGGGAGAGGAGTTCGACGTCGATGGCGATTACCGCCGTGCCTGTGGGTCCCTTCAGGTCAACGCTTCCGCGCAGGGTGCCAGTGCTGGTGGTGTCGACCGAGACGTCAAGTCCCTCGCTGGTTTCGGTGACGCGGATCCAGTCATCAGAGGAGCGAGGGGCGCAGGCGCGGGCGATCGGAGGGCCGAGCAGCCTGATCCTCCGGTGCGGCGGGTCTGATCCGTGCCGTTGCTCGCCGAAGTGAAGTTCGGTTTCCTCTGGCCGGACCGCGGCGTCGCGCATAGCTGCTGCGGCCGGGTCGGCGACAAACTGGATATCGGTCCGGGCGAGCTCGGCTAGCACCTCGTAGGCGCCTGCGGCAATAGGCAGGTCTTCACTGGCCAGCCGGGACTGCAATTCGTGGACCGCGCCGCGGCGGGTGTACATATTCTGGTCGGTTATCGCGGCCTGCAGGTCGGGCGGGATCGGAGCCGGGCGGATCCGCCGCCGCCGACTGCGGGCCAGGTACAGCTCACCCTCCAGTTCGATCTGACGGCTGGGGGTCTGGTGCGGATTCTGCTCCCTGACCTTGTCAAAGACGTAATCATAGAGCTCGTTGAGCGAGACCAGGCCATCCTCGTCCCGGTCCGCATCGCCGGTGGCCAGCCCCTCGACAAGGGCGCTGGTGAACAGCGACGGACGCCGGTGCTGGTCATCGGCGAGCCGGTCTCCTTCGAACGCGTACTCCATCGCATTAGACGCGGTGATCACCGCCCGGCCGCGGCCGCCGCCCGACCTTCCTTGCGGAAAGCTATCCAGCACATTGACATCACCGCTCGCCCGCACCGCGACGCCCTGGGCGAAGGCGCCGCCGTAGCAGCAGTCCAGCAGCAGTACGATGCTGCGCGACCGGGCATCCCGCATGCACCGCTGGACGAAGTCCGCCGAGACCGCCGTCGACCCGAGCCTGTTCGGCTTGGTGTTGCATGCAGCAAAGAACAGATCCCCGGACTCGCTCTTCAGCCCGTGACCGGAGAAATGCAGCAACAACACATCGTCGGGTCGGCTTTCCGAAAAAAGATCCTCGATCTGCCCCTCAATAACGTAGGAGGGCTCATTCTGCACCACCTGGACGGCGAAATCGCCGATCTGGGCATCGCCGAGCACCCAGCCGAGCGCCTCGGCGTCCGCGCCCGGGGCCAGCAGGTTGCGCAGCGCCTCCTGCTCATACGCATCATTGGCGATGATCAGGGCTTTCCGTTGGCCACTCACAACGCGGCCTTCCCTGTCGTATGCCTGCGGACGAACAGCTCGATCAGCCGTTCCTGATCGGCCGTGCTGGCCTGCGAGAGCTCCAGCGCGTCGCCGCCGAGTTCCAGCCGCACCGTGCGGCCTTTCCCCTCGTCACGCCGCAGCCAGCCCCTGATAACAGAAACCACCGACCGCAGGCCCTCAGCCGACTGGCCAAGGACGATCAGCAACGCGCCCACGGTCGCCGCGTTGAACCCTCGGGTCGCTGGCGGAGGCTCCCCAGCCGGAAGCGCCTTCACCTCCTCCACGTCAAGCTGCAGAAGCTCCGATCGCAGGTAGCCGGTCAGCGCGGCGAGCCGCTCGGCGTCCACGCCCTCCTCCGACAATTGAAGGCGCAATTCTTTGTCCATATCCCCAGGCCGAGGCATTACAGGCACTCAGCAGCCGGAGCACTGGTCGGGGATGTTGTCCGCGATCAGCGAGTTCCTGAGGGTGATGGTGGCTGGTGATTGCGTGTACAGGCCTCCACCTCGTACGGTGAAGCCGGGGCTCGCGGTCAGCGAGTTGCTGGTGACCACCGTGCCCTGGAGGGTGAGCTGTACCGGCGGCCCGGTGAAGGTTGCCCCGTTCCATATCCCTCCGCCCTCGGCTTCGCCGGAGGGCCCGGTGGCGGTCCCGGTGTTGGAGGCGATGTGGTCGCCTGTCAGCTTGAGCAGGCCGTCGTTGAAGATGCCGGCGCCCTGGATGCTGGCCGACCCGGTCGTGCTGGCGGCGGTTGCGGTGTTGGCGCTGATGGTGCTGTCCCGGATGGTCAGCAGGCTGGTGTTGCCGAACAGGCCCAGGGCCCCGTTTACCGCGGCGGCGCCGTGCGGGCTGACCATGGTGGCGTAGTTGCCCGTGATGAGCGTGCTGGCGATCGTCCCTCCGCCGTCCACCTCCAGCGCGCTGCCGGCCGGCCCGACGTCGGCTGAGGTGGAGGATTCGGTGATCGCCCGGTTGCCGCAGATGACGCTGCCGGTCATGGTGAGCGTGCCGTTGCTGACGTTCAAGGCGGCGTCGATCGCGGACGGTTCGCCGGACAGGTCCTCGGCGATGGCCGTGTTATCCGTCACGTGCGTGTTCTCGATCGTCGTGCTCACCACGCCAGAACCGTCCACCAGGCCGCCCGAGTTCGCGGTCGGGTCCTGGAACTTCCCGCCGAAAAAGCGCGGGAAATCGCTGGTGAGGCTGGCGATGTTGCCGTCGATGACGCTGTCCCGCACCGTCAGCACATCGTGGCCGCCGGTTGGCCCGAACCCTGGGTAACCGGCGAAGATGGCGGCGCCTTCGGCGTACCGGCCGTCGGGCGCGG
>JASIGD010000425.1 GCA_030045295.1 Streptosporangiaceae bacterium | reverse complement strand
GCGAAGACCGGCCTGCGGACCGCGCTGGCCGTCGCGGGGAGCCTGGCCATCGAAGGGCCGGTCATCACCTGGGTCTCCGACCATCGCCGGCACCACAAGTACAGCGACAGGGAAGGCGACCCGCACTCGCCCTGGCGGTACGGGGACGACTGGAAAGCGCTGTCCAAGGGCCTGCTGTACGCCCACATCGGCTGGCTTTTCGACCCCAACAAGACCTCCCAGGAGAAGTTCTCACCCGACCTGCTGGCCGACGCGCGGATCCGTCGGATCGACCGCTGGTTCCCCGCGCTGGTGGCGGTCTCGCTATTCCTCCCGGCGCTGATCGGCGGCCTGTGGGGAATGTCCTGGCACGCCGCGCTGACGGCCTTCTTCTGGGCCAGCCTGGTGCGCATCGCGCTGCTGCACCATGTGACCTGGTCGATCAACTCCATCTGCCACACCTTTGGCAGCGAAGACTTCGAGGTCCGCGACAAGTCGCGCAACGTCACCTGGCTGGCCATCTTGTCCTTCGGCGAATCGTGGCACAACCTGCACCATGCCGATCCGACGTGCGCCCGGCACGGAGCGCTGAAGGGACAGATCGACATCAGCGCGCGCATCATCTGGGCGCTGGAGAAGCTCGGCTGGGCCTACGACGTGCGCTGGCCGGACGAGGACCGGCTCACGGCCAAGCGGCCCGCCAACGCCACCCGGAAACTCGGCTCGATGACCCGGCGAGTCCTGGCGGCGGCGCCGGGCGAGGGTGCGCCGTCAGGGCAACGCCGCCAGGTGCGTGGCGCGGTGTCGCCAAAGCCGCAATGATGAACAGGTGACTACCCAGCCCCAAAGACCCGGCCGCAAGCGGATGACCGGCCAGGAACGCAGGCAGCAGCTGCTGGACATCGGACGTCGGCTATTCGCCGAGCGCGGGTTCGAGGGGACCTCGATCGAGGAGATCGCCGCCCAGGCGGGCGTCTCTAAGCCGGTGGTGTACGAGCACTTCGGCGGCAAAGAGGGGCTCTACGCCGTGGTCGTGGACCGGGAAGTGGAGCGCCTGCTGACGATGGCGACCACGCTCCTGGACGGCGACCACACCAGGGACAAGTTCGAGGCCGCGGCGGTGACCCTGCTCAAGTACATCGATGACAACGCCGACGGCTTTCGCATCCTGGTCAGGGACTCCAACCCAGGCTCAAGCACGGGCACCTACGGCACGCTGCTGAGCGATATCGCCGGCCAGGTGGAGTACATCCTGGCCGACTTCCTCGCCTCGCGCGGGCACGACCCCAAGCTCGCCCCGTTGTACGCCCAGATGCTGGTCGGCATGGTCGCGTTCACCGGGCAGTGGTGGCTCGACGCGCGCAAGCCCGAGTTGGAGGAGGTCGCCGCCAGCCTGATCGACCTGGCTTGGAACGGGTTGTCCCATCTGGACGCGAACGGCCGGGGACCGGCCCGCCGGTAGGCGATAAGGCGGGGGCGGCACCGGGAGCCAGCGTTACCGTGCCCGCGTAGGCCGGCGCGAACGGCAGGCCCGCGGCCGTCCAGGCGCGGAACCCGCCGATCACGTCGGTGGCACGGCACAACCCCAGGTCGTGCAGGGCGGCCGCGGCCAGGCTGGACGTGTAGCCCTCGACGCAGATCACGATGACCCGCTGATCGTAGCCGGTGACCCACGGCAGCCGCGCGGCGGAGCAAGGGTCCAGGCGCCACTCCAGGTGGTTACGCTCCACGATGACCGAGCCGGGTATCTCGCCCGCACCTGCCCGCTCCGCGGCTGGCCTGATGTCGATGAGCACCGCGCCCTCGGCCAGTTCCGGGAATGCCTCCCGCGGGGTCAGCCGCACCAGCCGCGCCCGCGCGGCTTCGAGGATCTCGTCGACGGTGCGGGCGTCCGGCGGCCTGGCCGTCACCATGCGGCGGGACCTTCGATTCCCACCTTCACGAGGCCGTCCGGGGTGAGGTCGTAGCGCGTCATCTGCGGGATGGGCGGTGAATACGCGTGCACGCTCACCGTCACCACCGAGGCAGCGGCGTTGCGCAGATCGTGAATGTAGCGGGGTCCGAAGCCGCGTGCCCCTCCGGCCCCGACCGGCTTGGCCAGCACGTGCCCCGTGCTCACTTCCCCGACGACCCTGCGCTCCATCAGGGTCCCCCAGACCACCGCGAACGCGCCGGACGATCCACCATGGTCATGGAAGCCGGTCGCCTGGCCGGGCAGCCAGCTGATCACCCATACCTCGTGGCTGTCGTCGAGGTGGATCCGCTCATACCAGCGGTGGGCGGGATTCAGCCGTACCCGCGTGACCCACTCCGCAGGGCTCGCGGCCAGACGCCGTACCACGTCGGCGAGTTGCCGCGCGCCGAGTAGCTGGCCCGGCTGCACGCTGGCGGGTGAGGTTGGCCGGATCGTGGTGCTCATGTCGCTTCTCTCCTCACGTCAACGAAGCTGGCTGCGGGTCACCAGCGGGAACTAAGTGAACGAAGTTTCCAGACCGGCTGGACGGGCCGGACGGGCTGGATAGCCGAAAGACCCCGACCGTTCAGAGCGAGCCGACCAAACACCGCCGGGCGTGAAGCGCCAGCAGCGGAAAGGCGCCAGGACCGCAATGACGGCAAGGCACTGGTGGGATAAGCAGGCCACGGCGCATGCCGCGATCCTGCCAGAGCTTCCCTATTAAATCAATAGGAAAAGGAGATTTACTTGGTACGGTGGGCGACGGCGAACACCCGGCGGAACGGGAAGATCGTGCCGAACGAGCTCGGCGGGTACGCCGCGCGTAGCCGCTCGCCGTAGGCGGCGAGGAAGTCGGCGGCCTGGTCGGCGTCGAGCACGGCCAAGACCGGACGCAACCCTGTGCCCTTGTACCACTCGAGCACCGGATCCTCGCCCTCCAGGATGTGCACGTACGTCGTCTCCCAGGCGTCGACCTCGCAGCCAGCGCCGGCCAACAGCTCCGCGTAGTCGGCCGGGTCGACCGACTGCCGGTTCAGCTCCACGTCCCGCAGCAGCGGGCGCCACCGGGCGGACACTACCATCTCGCGCAGGATCACGTGCGAGGGCTGGTCGAAGTTTCCCGGCACCTGGAACGCCAGCCAGCCGTCGTCATCCAGCTGGTCCGCCCAGCGGACCAGCAGCTCACGATGGCCGGGCACCCACTGCAGCACCGCGTTCGAGACGATCACGTCGGGCAGGCTCTGCGGCTCCCAGTGCCTGACGTCGTCGAGCACGAAAGACAGCCCGGGTGCGTGGCTGGTCATCACCGGCCCAGACCCTGAGGATCGCAGGGCGCCGGTAAGTTTCCGCGCCGCTCCGATCATCTGCGGTGAGCTGTCGACGCCGCATACCGCGGCCGAGGGCCAGCGGTCCGCCAGCAGCGCCGTCAGGTTTCCCGGACCGCAGCCCAGGTCGACCACGTACTCGGGCAGCTCGGCTCCGACCCTGGCGAGCAGGTCAAAGAACGGCCTGGCGCGCTCGCCTCCAAAGCGCAGATATTGGGTCGTGTCCCACATGGTGGCTGATCCTTCTCTTCAAATACCGAGAGGCGGATGCCCGCTGGATCCCCTTGTACAGGACCGAACTTCTTGACGTCAAGAGATACGCTCTAGTAATGGCCCAGAGCGCCGGTCCCGGCCGTGAGGATGACTCCGATGCCGGGGCCCTCCAGGTGGCTGCGCTGCGTGACGAGGTAGACGACCTGGTCGCCGCGTGGCGGGCGCAGCGCCCGGACCTGGACGTCGAGCCGCTGCAGGTGCTCAGCCGGATTTCCAGGCTCGCCAGGCACCTGGACATCGCGCGCCGCGGGGCGTTCGCCAGCCACGGGCTCGAGTCCTGGGAGTTCGACGTGCTGTCCGCGCTGCGCAGGCAGGGGCCGCCGTTCCAGCTCACCCCGGGCGCGCTGCTTCGCGCCACCCTGGTCACCTCCGGCACTATGACCAACAGAATCGACCGGCTGGCCGCCGCGGGCCTCGTCCGCAGGGAGCCCGATCCGACGGACAAACGGGGCGTACTCGTCACGCTCACCGAGCGGGGGGTAGCGCGGGTGGACGCGGCCCTGGCCGATTTGCTGCGCCGTGAGCGCGCGCTGCTGGCCAGCCTGGACGGCGGGGAACGTCGGCATCTGGCGGACATGATGCGAGTCCTGCTCGCTCCCTTTGACGCCGCAGAATGAGCGGCCGAGCGGCGGCAACCCGACGTCAGGCCTCTAGCCGGGCCGCGACGGTCAGCCAGCGCTCCTCCAGATCCGATATCTGAGCCTGGACCGCCCGGAGCTCCGCCCCGAGCTCGGTGAGCCGTTCGTAGTCGGTGGCGTTCGCGGCCAGCTGGGCGGTCAGCTCCGTCTGGCGGGCCGATAGCCGGTCCAGCTGACGTTCGAGCCGCCGAAGTTCCTTGCGCGCGGTCCGCTCCTCGGCCGCCGATGGTTTCGGCGCGTCCGCGTCCGGCGCGGCCGGTGGTGATTTGGCCGCGGCCGGCGCTTCGCCCGCGAGAGCACCGCGGGCCGCGCGGATCCGGCCCAGGTATTCGTCCACGCCGCCGCCGAGGAACGATAGCCTGCCGTCGCCGAGGAGCGCCATGACGTGGTCGGTCACCCGCTCGAGGAAGTACCGGTCGTGGCTGACCACCACCAACGTGCCGGGCCAGCCATCCAGCAGGTCTTCGACCTCGGTGAGCGTCTCGATGTCCAGGTCGTTGGTCGGCTCGTCGAGCAGCAGCACGTTCGGTTCGTCCATGAGCAGCCTGAGCATCTGGACCCTGCGCCGCTCGCCGCCGGACAAGTCGCCGACCCGGATCTGCTGCCGCTGCGCGGAGAAGCCGAGCCGCTCAAGGAGCTGACCCGCGGAAAGCTCGCGGTCGCCGACCCGGACCCGCAGGCGTACCTCCTCGACGGCCTCGCGGACCCGCTGGTCGGGGTCCAGCTCGGCGAGCTCCTGGGACAGCAGAGCCAGCCGCACGGTCCGGCCGCGCACGACCGTCCCTTCGGCGTGCAGCCCCGGGCCGGCGAGGGCGGAGCCGACGGGCAGCGAGCCAGCGGGCAGCGAGCCAGCGGGCAGCGAGCCGACGGGCAGCGAGCCGACGGGCAGCGAGCCGACGGGCAGCGAGCCGGCCAGCAGGCGCAGTAGCGAGGTCTTGCCACTGCCATTGACCCCGACGACTCCCACCCGGTCCCCCGGGCCTAGCGGCCAGCTGACGTGCTCCAGCAGGGGACGCCGAGCGCCGTCGTCCCGCACCCACAGCGAGACGTCCTCCAGC
>JASIGD010000424.1 GCA_030045295.1 Streptosporangiaceae bacterium | reverse complement strand
TGCGATGGTTAGTCGTCGCCGCCGCTGTCGCCCGGGGGGAGCTGCTCGTAGATCTCCTTGCAGGTGGGGCAGACCGGGTAGCGCTTGGGGTCCCGGCTCGGCACCCATACCTTGCCGCACAAAGCGGTGACGGGCGTTCCCGTCACCATGCTGTCGACGATCTTGCTCTTGTCGACGTAGTGCGCGAACCGCTCGTGATCGCCGTCGCCGTGCGACAGATCGGGCCGGACATCCTCTTGGATGCGCGTTTTCTGGTCCGGAAGAACCTCAGTACCGCTCACCTTGGGAAGTCTAATTCAGGCCGGGATCATCGGGGTACGTCGCCACGTAGGCGAGTTCGCCTCCTTGACGGCGCAGCACGGCCGACCAGAGGTGACCAGGGTCGGCGCAGAACGCGTCGTCCGGCTCGGCCGGGACCACGTACCACGCTCCTTCCTCGATCTCCGCCTGAAGCTGGCCGGCGCTCCAGCCCGCGTAGCCCGCGTAGACCCGGAGCGAGACGACCGCGGGGGCGATCAGGCCGGGCGGGGCATCAAGGTCGACGAGACCGAGCCGGGCCACGGCCGGGGCGCCGTCCAGCGGGTGCCAGCCGATCGGCTCGTCGGATCCGGGCACCAGGGCGAGCGCCAGCGCGCTGTTCGTCGCGACCGGGCCGCCGCTGAACACGACCGACGGGCTGGTAGCCAGGTCGGTCCACGGCTCGAGCACCTGGCCGACCGGCACCTTGGTCGGCCGGTTGAGCACCACGCCGAGGGTGCCCTGCTCAGACTCGTGCTCCACGACCAGGACGACGGTGCGGCGGAAGTTGGGATCTCCGAGCATCGGGGTGGCGACGAGCAGGCGACCGGCCAGGGCGTCCGGTGCTATTTCGTCCATGTCTCTATCATCCGTCAGGCTCGGCGGTGGCAGCGTCCTCGACCGCCGCCGCGACCGACGACGCCACGTCAGGATGGAAGACCGAGGGGATGATGTAGTGCGGCCCGATCTCGTCGGGGGATACCACGTCCGCGAGCGCCTGCGCGGCGGCGATCAGCATGTCGTCGGTGACGACCCGGCTCTGCGCGTCGAGCAACCCGCGGAACACCCCGGGGAAGGCGAGGACGTTGTTGATCTGGTTCGGGTAGTCGCTGCGGCCGGTTGCCACCACGGCGGCGTACTGGCTGGCGGCGTCCGGGTCCACCTCGGGCTCGGGGTTGGCCAGCGCGAACACGATGGCGCGGCTGGCCATGGCCGCGATGTCCGAGGCAGCCAGGATCCCCGGCGCGGACAGGCCGATGAACACGTCGGCGCCTCGCAGGGCACCGGCCACGTCACCCGCGTACCCGTCATGGTTGGTGTTCTCCGCTATCCAGCGCAGGCTCGGGTCAAGGCCCGGCCGGCCGGCATGCACTGCTCCCTGGTCGTCGCAGACCACGACGTCGGCGGCCCCGGCGCGGAGCAGCAGCCTGAGCACGGCGGTGCCCGCCGCGCCGGCGCCCGCCATGGCGATGCGCACGTCCGGGAGCTTCTTGCCCACCACGCGCAGCGCATTGGTCAGCGCGGCCATGACGACGATCGCGGTACCGTGCTGGTCGTCGTGGAACACCGGGATGTCGAGCAGCGCGCGCAGCCTGCGCTCGACCTCGAAGCAGCGCGGCGCGCTGATGTCTTCCAGGTTGATCCCGCCGAACCCGGGCGCGATGAGCTGCACCGCCCGGACGATCTCGTCGGTGTCCTGGCTATCCAGGCAGATCGGCCAGGCATCGATGCCGGCGAACGTCTTGAACAGGGCCGACTTGCCTTCCATGACCGGCAAGGCGGCGTAGGGCCCGATGTTGCCCAGGCCGAGCACGGCGGAGCCGTCGGTCACCACCGCGACGGAGTTCCGCTTGATGGTCAGCCGGCGCGCGTCATCCGGGTTCGCCGCGATCGCCAGCGCGACTCGCCCGACGCCCGGGGTGTACGCCATCGACAGGTCGTCCCGGTTGCGGAGCGGCACCTTGGAGCGCATCTCGATCTTGCCGCCGAGATGCAGCAAGAACGTGCGGTCGCTGACCTTGTGCACGGTCACGCCGGCGATGCCGGCCAGCGCGGACACGATCGCCTCCGCGTGCGCGGTATCCCGGGCCGCGCAGGTAACGTCCACCCGGAGCCGCTGCTGGCCAGCGGCGGTCACGTCAAGTGCGGTGACCACACCGCCGCAGCTTTCCACCGCCCGGGTGATCTCGCTGACCGCGCGGCCGCGAGACGCGACCTCGAGCCGTACGGTGATGGAATATGAGACGCTGGGCGCCGTGGTCACGTCGATCCGCCTTTCCGCTGGACTCCAGGGTACGGCGCGCACCGCGTAGGCTGGAAAGGTGAGCGCGGATCCGATAGTCAGCCAGGCGGGCGGGCCGGGCTGGGCGCCCGCTCCCGGCGCGCCGGACGCTGGCGACCCCGTGATCGACGTCACCAGGCTGCGCGTCGCCCTGGCGCGGCTGTCTCGCCGGCTGCGCAGGCACGAGCTCGCCGGCCTGACCCCCACTCAGCTCTCGGCGCTCGCGACCATCGGGAAGACCGGGCCGATGCGCCTGGGCGACCTGGCCGCCGCCGAGGGAATCGCGCCGTCTACGCTCACCCGGCTGGTGACGGCGCTGGAAGAGAGCGGGTACGTGCGCAGGACCGCTGACCCCAGCGACGCGCGCGCGAGCACCCTCGCCATCACCCCGCACGGCCAGGATGCCCTCGAGCGCATCCGCACGGAAAGCACGCTTATGCTGACCGCGAGCCTGGAGCTGCTCACGCCCGCGCAGCGCTCCGCGCTGGCCGCGGCTCTGCCGGTCCTCGAGCAGCTCGCGGAGGCTCCGGGGTCCGAGGCCGCCGCGGCGCGGAGCCGCTGACGGCCGCGCCGCTGACGGCCGCGCCGCTGACG
>JASIGD010000423.1 GCA_030045295.1 Streptosporangiaceae bacterium | reverse complement strand
GTTAGCCGGCGCTGGCCGGCGTCAGTCGGCCAGGGCATTTGTTTCGCTGCCCCGAAGTGGCGGGCCGAGGCATCTTCCTGGGCCAGCCGACGCAAGGCCATGATGACGCGTTCGTGCAGGACCATGCCGACGATGGCGGACTCGGCGAGGGCGACCCGCGAATCCCCGGCCGAACGGTCGCGGGCGGAAGGATCGCCAGCGGAAGGGACGCCGACGGAAGGAGTGCTGGCCGAAAGGTCGCGGGCCGAAGGGTCAAGGCTGGCGACTTCGCTGGCGGCTAGGCCTGCCATCGCCTCGGCGTAGGTACGCAACCCAGGCCCGGGCGGCGCGGAGCCGGTACTGCGCAGCGCGGCTAGGGTCTGGGCCAGCAGCTTGCGAGCAGGCGCGTTCGGCGCGACGGTCCACCCCATGTCGACGATCAGGTCATCAACCTCGCGGCTGGCTGCCTGCCAGTCCGGATCATCCTGGGCTGGCCCGGTGGGATGCGGGCCAAGCTCGTACTGCACGGTGCCCAGCATCTGGTGCACGCTCGCGGAATCGTCGTCGACCACGGCCAGGATCTTGCCGATCGCGGCTACAGGAACTTCGCCGATGTCGACCAAGGCACGGATCAGCCGCAGGCGACGCAGGTGCGTCTCGCCGTAGTCGGCACGCGTGGCCGAGGTGGCGGCGCCCGGCGGCAGTAGCCCCTCTCGCAGGTAGTACTTGATCGTGGCGATCGGTACGCCGCTGCGGCTGCTGAGTTCGGACATCAGCATCAGGTCTCGCCTCCCCTCCTTGCATTAGATAGTAACACTATCTAAGATAGCCGCTTAGAGAGCGTTACTATCCAATCCTCGGAGGAATCATGGACCTGCCCTGGAGCACGGCCGACACGCCGACAACTGGCCGGGACGCTTACGTCATGGCGTCGAGGTTCGAGCTGGCCTCGGCCTGGCGGTCTCCGGCCTTTCTGGTCCAGGCGATCCGGGCGTGGCAGCAAGCCCGGCACTCCCCCGGAGTCTTCGGTGCCACGCTGCGCGCTCAACTGCTGCGGCGCACCTACTGGACGCTGTCGGCCTGGACCGATAGAGCGGCGCTGTACGCATTCGCACGTACTGAGCCACATCGCACGATCATGAAGCGGGTCCGGCCGTGGGCGAAGACCGCGACGTTCCGGTTCTGGACCGTCCAGGCCGACAAGCTGACGCCGGCCGAGCTCTGGGCTGAGGCGCAGCGCCGGATCAACGCTCCGGAGCCCTGATTGACGGGATCCGCGACGTGCCGTCATCGGACAGGACCTCATCGTCGATCACGGTGCAGAAGAACCAGCGACGATGCGTTCGGCGGATCGGTACTGCGTGCCCGGGCGGAAAGCGCCTGGCCCCGGCCGAGCGCGTGTCCGTGCGCGAAACGAGCCCCGGTTGCCGTTCGGCTCCCGGCGGTGAGGGCTCTCACCTTGGGCGCCCTAGACGGGCGAGCCTCCGCTCGCTCCGGTCACCTGCGCCCGGATCTGCTCCACGATCCGGTTCGCTTCATCCTCGCTGATCTCGATGAACTCGTTCTTCAGGTCACCACGCTCGGCAGATACCAGTAGCACAGTGCGTACCCAGTTGAGATCTCGGCTGAATGCTTCATCGCGTCTGCCGCCAGCCTCCGTATAGGTCCGCCGCAGCACCCCGGCGGGCCGCTCCCGGCTACTCAGATCATCAACAATAGCGTAATAAGTGACCTTATCTGGCATGTCGCTCCTTCTCTGGATATTCAGGAATATCGACAGCACCCAAAGGAATCGGTACCGCGGAAGAGACCGTCCTCTGGAAAGCTTCCAGTACCATAGCCTCGAATTCCTCAGCGGCATCGGATTTATCAGCTTTTTTGATGCGCAATTGCCCGTAAGCGGGGTGCGTGATCTGCTTTGCTTCAAAGCTGACCTCGGTATGGAATTGCAACTCAAAGCGCTGACCGCTTTGAGGCTCGATCCATTGGCTATTAATCCCTTTATACTGGTCCGCTGGCCAGTAATTTCCAAGTTTGATTAGCTCAAAACCCTGTTCTTTCACGCGAATAATATCTGCCCGCACACCGTGAGCGTAGCGGGCTTCCTCATACTGAAAGGTATATCGGATCGCATCAGGCAAAGCCGAGATAGACTCTTCCGGCGAGCGGCCCAGAAGAGTGACATCATCGTAGACTTTTTCCTTTATACGATCTCGGCTCTTAAGGCGGTGCTCGAAGCCGATCAGGCGCCTATCTGGATCACAACTCTCTACCAGCCGCAGCCTCGGTGAGATCTTTTCTCGCTCCAACTCGCTGATGCCGTTACACAACTCTTCCAACTCACCGTTGATCGCCCTGCCGAAGAACTGATTGCTGTCCCCGCGCCAGGAACCCGGCGCATCGTCGGACTTGTCTGCGGTGGTTCGCTCTTCAGGCGGCCACCTCCGCTGATACTCGGCCCACATCCCGCGGTACCGTTCCGCTGACTCATCCCACCCTTCCCCTGCCTTCGTCGGCTTTTCCGCTTGTGCTGGCCTCCCTGCCTTGGCCCTTTCGGCCGCCTCGGCTTGATCCTCCGCCGTGGCCCGATCCGGTACTTTAGGCGGCTCGTCAGCGATCGCGGCGCGGAGAACGGCATAGTACTCATCCCGGCGTCGCGTCTCCAGCTGGACACGGCCAACCCGATCGGACCGTCCTCCGTTATCACGAGACACGTCAGCGCGGTCGGCCGGCTGATCCGAGTGTTCGTCTGACGGCACATCAGCATCATCAGGACGGTCGTTACCCATCAGACCTCACGAAGTGCCCTGGCTCAACGCTTGATAGCGCAAAGCGACCGGAGCTTTACTCTAGGTAGCCTACCTGGCCGGCCTACCGCCCGGACCGCTCGTTGAGGTCGAGACCGAGAATCTCAACGGCGCGCTCTCGCATCTCCACCTTGCGCACCTTGCCGGTAACGGTCATCGGGAACTCGTCGACGACGTGGACATGCCTGGGGATCTTGTAGCGCGCCAGCTGCCCGGAGCAGAACGACCGCAGGGCCTCGGCGGTCAAGGCCGGGGCACCCGGCCGCAGACGGACCCACGCCATGAGCTCTTCGCCGTATACGGCATCCGGAACACCGATGACCTGGGCGTCCAGTATATCGGGGTGGGTATAGAGGAACTCTTCGATTTCCCGCGGATAGATGTTCTCGCCGCCGCGGATCACCATGTCCTTGATCCGCCCGGTGATGGCCAGGTAGCCGTCCTCGTCCATGATCGCGAGGTCGCCGGTGTGCATCCAGTGGGCGGCGTCGACAGCTTCGGCCGTCTTATCGGGCTGCTCCCAGTAGCCGAGCATCACCGAGTACCCGCGCGTGCACAATTCGCCCGGCTCCCCCCGTAGCACGGTGCCGCCGGTCGCCGGATCGATGACCTTCACCTCCAGGTGCGGTCCGACCCGGCCGACGGTGGACACACGGCGGTCGAGAGAGTCGTCGGCGCGGGTTTGAGTGGATACCGGCGACGTTTCCGTCATGCCGTAGCAGATCGACACTTCGGTCATCGACATCCGCTCGATGACCTGCTTCATGACCTCGACGGGGCAGGGCGAGCCAGCCATGATGCCGGTACGCAAGCTGGAAAGGTCGTAGTCGGCGAACCCAGCCGAGGACAGCTCCGCGATAAACATCGTCGGCACGCCGTACAAGGAAGTGCAGCGGTCGGCCTGCACGGCTTCCAGGGTCGCGACCGGATCGAAAGTGGGCGCGGGGATGACCATGCACGCGCCATGGCTGGTCGCAGCTAGATTGCCCATGACCATGCCGAAGCAATGGTAGAACGGTACCGGGATGCAGATCCGGTCTGCTTCGGTGTAGTTGCACAGTTCGCCGACGAAGAACCCGTTGTTGAGGATGTTGTGATGTGAAAGCGTCGCGCCCTTCGGGAAGCCGGTAGTGCCCGAGGTGTACTGGATGTTGATGGGATCATCGATGTCCAGCTCGATGCGGCCCAGTGCGCCGCGGTCCAGTTGGCGGCCGCTTTCCAGCAGCGCCTGCCATTCCGGGCTACCGATCAGCGTGACGTTCTCCAGGCCCGGACAGCGCGGCCGCACCTCTGCGATCATTCCGGCATAGTCGGAGGTCTTCAGCTTCTGCGCCGCGATGAGCAGCCTGGTACCTGACTGGTTGAGCACGAACTCAAGCTCGCGGGTGCGGTAGGCCGGGTTGATGTTGACCAAGATCGCGCCGAGCTTCGCCGTCGCGTACTGGGTAAGCGTCCATTCTGCGCAGTTCGGTGCCCAGATACCGACCCGGTCGCCCTTGCCGATCCCCATTTCCAGCAGCCCCAGCGCCAGCGCGTCAACATCGGCTGCGAGTTCGGCATAGGTCCACCGCCGGCTGGTTGGCCGGTCCACGAGCGCCTCACGATCCGCGAACGCCAGGACCGCAGCGTCGAAGTTACCGCCGATCGTGTCGCCCAGTAGCGGCGTCGGGGATTCTCCCGACGAGTAACTCAGTGCTCGAGACATGGCTCGCTTACCTCCAAGCCTGGGTTTACCTGGCATTCCCAGCCACAGGTCCAGCATGGCACGGTTTGCCGGTCATCTTGGCCGGCTGCTTGTCATCGGGTACTGCCTTGGCAGCAGATAATGAGTGTTAGATTTGGGCGGTCGTGGCGGTAAACGCCACGACTGGGGAGGATTGAAATGCAACTCCGGCTGCTTGACGTCCCGGTAGACGGCGGCAATCTGCGGGTGCTCCTGTGGGGAACCGGCAGGAGGGTGGCGGTCGCCCTGCACGGGCTTACCGCCTCAGGTATGTCGTGGCAGGCGGTCGCGCGCCAGATGCCGTCCGGCTGGACGCTCGCCGCTCCTGACCTGCGCGGCCGCGGCCACAGCAACCACCTGCCAGGTCCTTATGGGTTGGAGCGGCATGCGGCCGACATCACGGCCGTGTTGCGGCACTTCGGCGGGCAGCCGGTGCTCGCCGGGGCCTGGACGGGGGCTTACGTCGCGTTGCTGACCCGGGACGCGCACCCGCACCTGGTGCGGCGGCTCGTCCTGGTGGACGCTGGCCTGCCCCTGCCCATCCCGGATGGCGTTGACCCGGACACGGCGCTCGAAGCCGTCCTGGATCCGGCGATCGCCCGGCTGCGGCGGACTTTCCCCAGCACCGAGGCGTACCTGGATTCCTGGCGCGCCCATCCGGCGCTGGCCGGCCACTGGAACGCCGATGTCGAGGCGTACGCGCGCTACGACCTGACCGGCGAGCCCGGCAGCCTGCGGTCGCGTACGGTCGAAGAGGCAGTCCGTACCGACAACCGCGACCAGCTGGCGGGTAAGCCGATCGCGGAAGCGCTCGGTCGCCTCACCAAGCCGACTCCGCTGCTGGTCGCTTCGGCGGGATGGGCCGGCGAGCCACCCGGACTGATGCCGCCCGAACTCGTGGCGGATTGGCAAGAGCGCGTCCCGCTGCTGCGGCCGCAGCTGGTACCCGACGTGAACCACTACACGATCTTGTTCGACAGGCAGGCCGCGGCCACAATCGCCCGGGCGATGACGACCGTCGCGGTCTAGCGTCACGAGTCGCAGGGACTGGACCGGCCGCTCCGCACCGTAAGGCACCATGGAGTCGTGACCCAGCTGGCGGAGGCGAGGATAACCCGATCATTCGAGGTTCTCCTCGACGCGGTAACCGCGGGGGGCGTGTTGATCCTGAGCGGCGCCGGATTGTCCACTGAGTCCGGCATCCCGGACTATCGTGGGCCGACGGGTCTGGCCCGGCGGGCAACCCCGATGACGTACCAGACCTTCACCGGGAGCGCCGCCGCCCGGCGCAGGTACTGGGCGCGCAGCTATGTCGGCTGGCGGCACATTGCTCGGGCCGTCCCGAATCAGGGCCATCACGCCGTCGCCGAACTCGGCCGCCGCGGGCTGCTGGCCGGGATCATCACCCAGAACGTAGACGGCCTGCACCAGGCCGCAGGAGCTTCAGCGGTGACCGAACTGCATGGCAGCCTGCACCGGGTCATCTGCTTGTCGTGCGGGCAACGGACGGCACGGACGGACCTTGACCAGCGCCTGTCGGCCGCTAACCCCGGATGGGACGCGGAATCGACGGCGTTGATCAACCCCGACGGGGATGCCGTGCTCGCCGACCGCCGGACCGAGTCCTTCCAGGTCGTCGGCTGTCCCACGTGCCAGGGCGTGCTCAAGCCGGACGTCGTGTTCTTCGGCGAGAACGTGCCGCGACGGCGCGTGGAGGCCTGCTACGCGATGGTCGAACGCGCCAGTTCGCTGGTCGTCCTCGGTTCTTCGCTAACCGTGATGTCCGGACTGCGTTACGTGCGGCACGCGGCTAAGCTCCAGTTGCCCGTGGTGATCGTCAACCAGGGAGCCACCCGCGGAGATGCGTATGCCACCGCGACCCTCGACGCACGCCTCGGCCAAGTCCTCCCCGCGCTGGCCGCCACGCTCGGGCAGCGCGGATGACTGCTGCCGCGGACGACGGGACAGGATCCGGCGACCTCGATGTCGTGACGGGGGCGTTCAGCTACTCCGGAGCGGCCATCGCCAAGTCGCGTATATAAGACGGGTGGCCGAATATCAAGAGGGAAACCCCGTGTCATTACTCGTGGTTCCCACGATGACCCGGGCCGGTCCAGGCTTGCACACTGATGGCATGTCACCCGGCCCGGACGACTCGCTGATTGGCGATGCGCAGCCGTCACCGGACTGGCAGCAGGTACAGACCCTAGGGGTACCTGAAATTGTGATGACGATTCTTGAGGCCCGTAAGACGATGCCATCGGCAACTGCCGCGGCTGTCTCCCGCGAGAGGCACGGCGGCGGATTTCGGGTATGCGTGAGCCTCCTGGAGGGCACG
The DNA here is from genome assembly GCA_030045295.1 of Streptosporangiaceae bacterium. The sequence continues at coordinate 23,461 of JASIGD010000423.1, read as the reverse complement.
CCGTCGCCGGACCGAATCCCGCAGGATCCGGGCGGTATGGAAGGCGTTACCGCGGTCTTCGTTGCCCGCCGGCTCGGCAAGGATCTGGCTGACGCTTTCGCAGGCAAGGACGTGATCATTCTTAGGTGACTGTCCCTGAGATCAACCGGTGTCAGGCGGGTCCAGCCACTGGCTGACGCGCCGATGAGCTGGGCTGGAGGCGAGGTTCGGCGGGGGGGAGCTCAAACGCTGTGGCCCCGCCTCCAGCCCTCTTGCACCGCGATAGCCGCTGCGGTGGCGTTCAGTTCTCAGGGTTGGCGGAACGGAGGAAGGCGAGCACCGCCCGGACGCGGTTGTTCTCGGTGTCGGTCTGGTCGAGTCCCAGCTTGGTGAAGACACTGGTTACGTGGGTCTCGACGGTGCGGGGGCTTAGGAAGAGCTCTTTCGCTATCCCGACGTTGGAGCGGCCCTCGGCCATGTGCCGGAGCACCGCGCGCTCGCGTTCGTTGAGAGCGTCCATCTTGCTCGGCTTCCGGTTCATGTGAAGCAAGCGCCGCACGATGGTCGGGTCCATTACTGTTTCGCCAGCGGTGACCCTGGTCAGGCTGTCCATGAGCGCGCTCGCGTCCGCGACATTGTCCTTCAGCAGATAACCGACACCGGTGCTCACGGTCTCCAGCAACTGGCTCGCGTACCTGGTCTCGGCGTAGGTGGACAGGACGAGGATGCCGACCTGCGGGTGAAGATCACGTACTTCGGAAGCCGCGCGGATGCCTTCGTCAGTGAAGGACGGAGGCATGCGGATATCGAGTATGACCGCATCGGGCGGGCCGGTCCTGATCGCGGCGAGCAGTTCCGGACCCGACGGCACGCTCGCGGTGACCTGAGCGCCAGCTGCCTCCAGGAGTAGCGCCAGGCTGCTGCGGAACAGCCCTGAGTCCTCGGCGATCGCTAACCGCATGGGATCCTCACCACAAGGCGCGTTCCTTGGCCGGGCGGGCTGTCGATGGTCATCTCACCATCAAGCGCGCTGACACGATCGGAGATGTTGTCAAGACCTCGACCACCCCGACCGCCCGGGGTGACGCCGCCGATGCCGTCGTCGGCAATCTCCATATCCAGCCGCGATTTGTCGACGCGGACCGTTACCGCCGCACTGTCCGCCTGGGCGTGCTTGACCACGTTGGTGAGCGCTTCGCAGGCGACCAAGTAAGCCGTCGCCTCCACAGCGGCGCTGAGCCTGGACGCCGGAGCGGTCACGCGAACCGGCAGCGGAAGCCTCTCTGCGACTCCCTCCAACGCGGCTCCCAGGCCAGTTTGGGACAGCACCGCCGGATGGATCCCGTGCGCTAGATCACGCAACTCGGCGAGCACTTCTCTGAGCCCTTCACGGGCCTGCCCGAAGGCAGCGGTGGCCACCGGGTCGGCGGTCCCGGTCATCGCTGCGGTAAGGCGGGCGGTAAGGCTCAGCAGGTGCTGCTGCACGCCGTCATGCAGGTCGCGTTCTAGACGCCGCCGCTCCGCTAGTCCGGCCTCGATAATGCGCGCCCGCGACGCCCGGACTTGCTCGAGCTTCTCGCGTGCCGCCCGCGCCTGAAGCTGGGCGTTTTTCAGGGCCAGACCGCTGGTCTGCACCGCGGCGTCGAACAAGCCCCGGTACCTCGCCAGGGCCGGGTCGGCGATGACGACCGCGATCGGCGTGCCCTCCTCCGCACGGATGAACTCGACCAGGCGCTCGGTTGGCTGGACGTCCGGTGCCGCCACGGCCAGGCTGGCCTCGCCGTTGCCGTCGCCGTCCGCCGCTGTCCTGCTGCCGCCCTCGGCCGACCCACCGTCACCACCGGCCGACCTGTCGCCGACGCTGGCCGGGGAAGGGGCAGGAGCGGACAGATCGACGACATCCAGGGTCGGATCATGAAGGGTGCTGCGCAGCGCGTAACGTACCGAGCTGACGTCAGCGCCAGCGGAGATCTGGGCGGTCAGCCCGCTGATGTTCCGGACCAGCAGCGCACGCTGTATCACCGCGACCAGGAAAGCCAGCGGCACCAGCAGGTCTACCGCGCTCTCCGCCAGGTACGCGCCATTCGGAGTCGTGCTGAGGCTCACCAGCATCTGAGTCACGGCTGACGCGGTCGCGGCGATCACGGCGGCGATGCCGGCCACAATGACCGGAGTGATGACAATGCGGTCCAGGCCTCGGGTTCGAACGAGCCGCATCACCAGGAGCACCACCATCGCCGCGCCGAAGATCCCCTCGCCGGCGTTGACCACATAATTGAGGACGTCGGTCAGCTGCTGGTTGGGTACCAATGAGGGCCACCACCATGAAGCGGGACCGCCATTCCACTGCGCGGTTGACGTCACGGCGATCAGCGTGCGGCCGACCAGCATCCAGCCGGCCAGCAGAATAAGAAAGACTCGCTGATGCCTCAATAGCGAGGGATTAGGGTAACGGAGCAAGGCCCAGGCGCCGAAAAAACGGTCCACACCGCCGAATACGAGGGCATAGGCGGGCCACGCGCCATTCCAGGCGTCGATGAAGTCGACCGAACGGAATACTCCGGCCAGCATGAGCGCCCAGGCCACGCCGCGCTGGCCCGGCTGCTTGCGGAGCATTAGTCCGGTGAAGACGAAAACCAGGGACACGGCCAGGTTCGCCGAGGCGAGTACGGTATTCTGTATCCACAGTGGACCCTCGGCCAGCGCGCACAAGCACCCGGCGGCGGCGAGCGCGGTTACTGTCGCCAACCACGCAAGGTAACCACGCCACGGAAGTTCCGGACCGGACTGCGGCGTGGCCTCGCTGTTTGTAGCGCCGCTACGCCGGATCCTGTTCCCGGGTAGTGAAAGAGTGGTGGCGCTCATCCCAATCCGTTCGTGTGGAGGTGGTCACGGACAGGGCAGCGGCAGGCCCTTCAGTAGGATAACTGAACTCACCCACGGTGGTGATGCCAACCGGGATTAGCGCCGCTTGGATCCGAAAAGACGCGCCGCGAATGATCATGGTGATATTTCCTGGACCGGACATTATCTCGGCAGAAGGGATCGGCTCGCGTCAGACACCAGGCCGAAAAGCAACGGCAAGATCCGCTGCATGGGCGAGCGGGAGGCCTGGGCGAGCGGGAGGCCTGGGCGAGCGGGAGGCCTGGGCGAGCGGGAGGCCTGGGCGAGCGGGAGGCCTGGGCGAGCGGCAGCCCCCTGAGGCGCCGCGCTAGGCGAGGGCGCGGGGGTGGGACGAGGCGTAGACTTCGCGGAGCCTGTCCACGGTGATCAGCGTGTAGACCTGGGTGGTCGCCACCGACGCGTGGCCTAGCAGTTCCTGGACAACCCGGATGTCGGCGCCGCCGTCCAGCATGTGCGTGGCGAACGAGTGCCGCAACGTGTGCGGTGACACGTCGGTCAAGCCCGCGCGCTCGGCAGCGGCGTGCAGCACGCCCCAGGCACCCTGGCGGGTGAGGCGCCCGCCGCGCGCGTTCAGGAACACCGCCGGGCTGACCGAAACCCGCCTGGACGCCGCGGCGAGGGCAGGCCTGGCTCGCACCAGGTACGTCTCCAGCGACCGCGCCGCGTAGCTGCCGACCGGCACCACCCGGTGCTTGCCTCCCTTGCCGGCCAGCCGCACGACAGGATCGGCATCCAGCCGCAATTCGTCGATGTCGAGTCCGGTGGCCTCCGAGATGCGCGCCCCGGTCCCGTAGAGAAACTCAAGCAGGGCCCGGTCCCGCAGCAACCGCGGGTCGATTCCGGCCGCCGGCTCGGAAGCGCCATCGACCGGGCATAGCGGGTCGGTGCCCGGCCCCGACGCGGCGAGCAGGCGTTCCACCTCATCCAGGGTTATCGCCTTGGGCAGGCGCTTGGGCAGCGTAGGGGGCGGTAGGTGCCGAGCGGGATCCTCCTCAGCGAGACCGTGCGCGACGGCGTACGCGTGCAGCCCTCGTACTGCGATGACCGCTCGCGCCGCTGAGCTGACCGCCAGCGGCCCATGTTCGGCGTCCCCCTCTCGCAGTGAGGCGAGGAACTCGGCCACGTCAGAGGGCGTGACATCGCCAAGCCGAGCCTTCCCGTGCACGGCGAGCAGGGATTGGTACCTATACAGGTCCCGCCGGTACGACTCGACCGTGTTCGCGGCCAGCCCCCGTTCCACCACTAGGTACTCCAGATACCCGCGCACCGCCCCGCTCACCGTCTGGCCAGATGCCACACTGCCCACGTTGCCACAGTCATCGCCGATGACCAGGAAGACCGGGCCGACGCCGCACTCAAGAGGCTAGCGGGGCGGATGTTGCTTGTGCTGGTTCACTCCAACTGCGGCGACGGACCATCGTGGTGGTCCAGCGCGGGCGGGCGGGGCGCAGTCGACCGCGGAGCTAGTTGAGGACCTCGGCGATGGGCGTGTAGGCCAGGCCGTGGGCCTCGGCGACCGGCTCGCAGGTCAGGGCGCCACCGTAGGCGTTCAGGCCCAGGGCGAGGGCGGGGTCGGCGCGGAGCGCGTCACGCCAGCCCCGGTTCGCTATCTCGACCGTGTACGGCAGCGTGACGTTGGTCAGCGCGTAGGTGGACGTGTGCGGGACAGCGCCCGGCATGTTCGCCACGCAGTAGAACAGCGCGTCGTGCACCGGGTAGGTGGGGTTCGCGTGCGTGGTGGGCCGCGAGCCCTCGAAACAGCCGCCCTGGTCGATCGAGATGTCGACCAGGACCGCTCCCGGCTTCATCCGGGACACGAGCTCGTCGGTGACCAGCCGGGGCGCCTTGGCGCCGGGCACGAGCACCGCGCCGATCACGAGGTCGGCGTCGATCACCGCGCGCTCGATCTCGTAGGCGTTGGACGCGACCGTCTGGCAGTGCCCCTGGTAGATGGCGTCCGCCTGGCGGAGCCTGGCGATGTTCTTGTCCACGAGCAGGACCTCGGCCTGCATGCCGAGCGCGATCGCGGCCGCGTTCATGCCGGAGACGCCGGCGCCGAGCACCACCACCTTGGCGGCGTACACACCCGAGACCCCGCCCATCAGCACGCCGCGCCCGCCGCCGTCCCGCTGCAGGTGGTGCGCGCCGACCTGCGGCGCCATCCGGCCGGCGACCTCCGACATCGGGGCGAGCAACGGCAGCGACCCGTCGGTCAGCTGAACGGTCTCGTACGCGATCGCGGTGGTGCCGGAGCTGAGCAGCGCGTCGGTACACGCCTTGGAGGCAGCCAGGTGCAGGTAGGTGAAGAGCACCTGCCCGGCGCGCATGCGGTGGTACTCCTCTTCGATCGGCTCCTTGACCTTGAGGATCAGGTCGCCCTCGGCCCACACGTCGTCCGCGGTGGGCAGGATCTTGGCGCCGGCGGTGACGAAGTCCTCATCCGGAATGGACGATCCCACCCCCGCCCCGGTTTCGATGACCACCTGATGGCCGCCGCGGATCAGCTCGTTTACGCCGGACGGGGTGATCGCCACCCGGTATTCGTGGTTCTTGATTTCCCGGGGAATTCCAACCTTCATGGTGGTCCTTCCAGACTGGGGAGCCTCATTGCTCCTCGGGTGCATCGGCCGGGCGAAGCCGGTCAAACCCCTCTGACCTGGCAGCATACCCCGCCATGATGCCCAGGGCCGCGGGGCCGCTGTGCAGCTCGCCGGCGAATACCTTGCGAACCGCCTGGTCCAGCGGCAGCCAGCCGACCAGCAGGTGAGCCTCCTCGTCCTTGGGCACGAAGTGGCGTTCGGCGGCCGGCACGGCTGCCAACCCGCGGGCGAGGAAAACGCGCAGCCGCTCGGTGCTGAAGCCGGGCGAGGAGTAGTAATCGGCGAGCACCCGCCAGTCCCTGGCCCGGTAGCTCGCTTCCTCGGCCAGCTCGCGCTGTGCGGTGGCCCACGGATCTTCACCGGCGACGTCGCGCAGGCCCGCCGGGATCTCCCACAGCAGGCGCCCCACCGGATGGCGGTACTGCCTGATCATTAGAACCTGGTCTGCGTCGTCAAGGGCAAGCACTGCTACCGCGCCGGGGTGAAGCACCACTTCCCGTTCGGCCAATTGATTATCCGGGGTGCGGACCTCATCGGTCCGTACGGTGACCAGGCGGCCTCGGAACTCCTCAGCCGAGGAGACGACGGGCCAGTGCGCGACGGTATCCGCGATGCTCATGCGGTGGCCGCGGCGCGCGCGCCGGCCAGGTTGCTGGCCGACTTGGACCGCGCCAGGGCCGCGGCGATCAGGCCGCCGAACAGCGGATGCGGCCTGGTCGGGCGCGACAGGAACTCCGGATGCGCCTGGGTACCCACGAAGAACGGGTGGGACGGCAGCTCGGCGAATTCCACCAGGTGCCCGTCCGGCGAGAGCCCGGAGAAGACCAGCCCGGCCTCTTCGAGCACCGCGCGGTAGGAGTTGTTGACCTCGTACCTGTGCCGGTGCCGCTCCTCGACCATGGCGCAGCCGTAAAGTTCCTCCACTCGCGTGCCTGGCTGAAGTACGGCCGGGTACAGGCCCAGCCGCATGGTGCCGCCCATGTCCCGTTCGCCCGCCACCACGTCCTCCTGGTCGGCCATCGTGGCGATCACCGGGTACGGGGTGGCCGGGTTGAACTCGGCGCTGTCCGCCTCGGCCAGCCCGGCCAGGTCGCGGGCCACCTCGATGACCATGCACTGCAGGCCGAGGCAGAGGCCGAGGATCGGAATGCCGTGCTCGCGGGCGTACCGGATGGCGCCGATCTTGCCCTCGATGCCGCGGACGCCGAACCCGCCGGGGATCAGCACCCCGTCGACCCCCTCGAGTTCGCTGGCCGCGCCGGCCGGGTCCTCGCAGGCGTCGCTGATCACCCAGCGGATGTTCACCTGCGCGTCGTTGGCGAAGCCGCCTGCCTTCAGCGCCTCGGCCGGCGACAGGTAGGCGTCGGGCAGGTCCACGTACTTGCCGACCAGCGCGATCGTGATGCTGTGGGCCGGGCGGTGCACCCGGCGGAGCAGGTCGTCCCACTGGGTCCAGTCCACGTCGCGGAACGGCAGTCCGAGCCTGCGCACCACGTAGGCGTCCAAGCCCTCGGCGTGCAGCACCTTGGGGATGTCGTAGATCGAGGGCGCGTCGGGCGCGGAGACCACGGCCTCCTCGTCCACGTCGCACATCAGGCTGATCTTGCGTTTCAGGCTGGCGTTGATCGGCCGGTCGGAGCGGGCCACGATGGCGTCCGGCTGGATGCCGATGCTGCGCAGCGCGGCCACCGAATGCTGGGTCGGCTTGGTCTTCAGCTCGCCGGAAGGGCCGATGTAAGGCAGCAGGCTGACGTGCAGGAAGAAGCAACGGTCCCGGCCGATCTCGTGCCTGATCTGGCGGATGGCCTCCAGGAACGGCTGCGACTCGATGTCACCGACGGTCCCGCCGACCTCGGTGATCACCACGTCGACGTCGTCCCCGCCCATCTGCAAGATGCGTGACTTGATCTCGTTGGTGATGTGCGGGATCACCTGCACGGTGTCGCCAAGGTACGCGCCGCGCCGCTCCTTCGCGATCACCTCGGAGTAGATCTGGCCGGTCGTGACGTTGGCCTCACCCGCCAGGTTGGTGTCGAGGAAGCGCTCGTAGTGCCCGACATCGAGATCGGTTTCCGTCCCGTCGTCGGTCACGAACACCTCGCCGTGCTGGAACGGGTTCATCGTGCCCGGGTCGACGTTCAGGTACGGGTCGAGCTTCTGCATGGTGACCCGAAGCCCTCTGAGCTTGAGCAGGCGGCCCAGGCTTGACGCGGTCAGTCCCTTGCCAAGGCTGGAGGCGACGCCTCCGGTGACGAACAAATGTCTGGTTAGCACCGGCCGTGGATGAAGTGATGATGCGGCCACTATGAGGCTCCCGTGGTGTCCGGTAGGGCAGGGAAAAGCTGCAGGTCCACGGGCCACCAGGATAACAGGCCCGCGGCGGCCGGCCCGGCATTTGCCTGCCGATGTGCGACGGCGTCGGCCATCGCGACGTCTTCTGTGTGATGGGCCTCGCCGAATCTGGCCAGCATAAGGGCGGAAGCGACGGCGAGGAAGAATCCTCCCCAGGCGACGCCGGCCAGCCCGCGACGGGTCTGGTCGCCGAGGAAGATGACGCCGATGATGGCGGGCGGAATGGTCTCGGCCAGCACCACCGCCGCCGTGGCGACCGTCACGCTGCCGCCCTCGAGGGCGGTGGCGTAGAACATGAACGAGATGATCCCGGCCGCGATGATCGCGTAGGTCGCCGGGTCGCGGGCCAGCGCCAGGGGCGAGAAGCCGTCCAGGACGCGAGCGGCGATGCTGAGCACTCCGTAGCCGAACCCGGCCGTCAAACCGAGTGCCGTCGTGCGGTACGGCTCGTTGAGCTTGGCTGCGGCCATGCCCACAACGGCCAGGCCCGCGACCGCCACGATGAGCGCGAGCTTGAACACCGCGCCGACCTGCGCGGCACCCTCGGCGCCCGCGGAGGAACCGAGCAGGCCCACGCCGACCACCACGCCGATGACCGCCGCCCACTCGCGCCAGGACAGGGTCACCCCGATCAGCCAGGACGCGACCACCGCCGTCACCGCGAGGTTGGATGCGACAAAGGCCTGGACGGCGAACAGCGGGAGTCGTTGCAAGGCGACGAGCTGAGCGACGAAACCGAGCGCGTCGAGGCAGATGCTGATCACGAATCGCCACTGGTGCAGTAGCCGCGGCAGCAGGCCCGGGTCGACGCCCGCGGACGTTTCATCCGGCTTCCGGTGGCTGACCGCGCGGACGGCAATGGCCTGCATCACCGAGGCGACACCGTAAAAGATCGCCGCGACAATCGCCGCGATCAGGCTGACCAGCACTCCACACCTCCCCCGGTATCTCAGCTAGTCGGCTGCTTCGGGCGCGAGCTCGCTCCACGCACCTTCCCGTAGCAGGCCACCCGTAACGCCGCCGGGCCGCTCCTTGAGGCAACAGTCAGGTGATGCTCAGCATTCCGGCGGGCCCTTCGTCTATCATGCCGTGCCCGCCGCGGCCCCGCACGGCCGCCCCTCGGCCGGACGTCGCCAGTGAGACGTCACGCGACGTGAGTGACTTCCGGGGCGGTTAGCGCAGGGAGGCGGCGGGACGCGTCTCCCAGGACGACCACAGCGGCCGGTAACCCATGCGGTGCCAGAACGGCGCCGACAGCGGGTTCACCTGAGCGTAGTGCAGCAGCGTCACGTCTATCCCGCGCTCGTCGAGCTCGTCGTGCGCGTGCTTGACCAGCGCCGCGCCGATGCCGCCGCCGCGCTCGTCCGGGCGCACGAACATGGTGGCCAGGTACGCCGTCGCGCCCGGCCGGGTCATGCCCGCGATCCAGGCCGCGTCTTCGGGCCGCTCGACGACGGTCAGGCCGACGGGCTGACCGTCCAGCTCGGCCAGCCAGGTCCAAGCGGGCAGCTCGGCCAGTGCCGTGCGCGTACTGGCCCGGAGCAGGCCTTCTGTGGCCGGGCGCACGATCGAGCCGCCGAAGTGGCCGTCGTACCGGATCACGCCCATCTCCATTTCCGTCACGACCCCGAGGTCATCGGGACCGGCCGGCCGGATGACCAGGCCAGGCGGCGCATCGGTGCCGCCGGCGCCGGTCGGGCGGCCGGCCGGGCGCGCCGCGGTCACGGACATCGGCTGCAGCCCGTGCCGCAGCAGGGCCAGTACCCCGCTGACGTCACGCGACGGCCAGTTGACCACCGCCGCGGTGTCGCCCGCCGCCGCCTCCGGCAGCGCGTCCAGGTGATCGTGCCACTGGGCCAGCAATTCGTCGGCCGCCGGCCGGGTGTCCGGCCCGCGCAGGCGCAGGGTCAGCACGAACTTGGTCGCGGCGCCCCAGGTCTGGGCCAGCGTGTCGGGCGGCACGTGCACGTGGCGGCAGACGCCCAGCCCGGCCGGACGGCCGTTCCCCCCGGCAGCCAGCAGCGGCGCCATGCAGCCTTCCGGCAGGTCGCTGGGCACGGGCAGCAGCGGGTCGAGGCCCTGCCAGCGCCTGGCCACCGCCGTATTGATGTCATTGACCACGTCCCGGACCACCCAGGGCATTTCTTCCCGCTCCCGTATCGTGCCGCTACCGCTTCGCGACGCACTATACCCGGCTGACAAATCATGATTAAAGCGATTACGAATATGAAGGTAACCAGACGAATCCTCAGCCGTTTTATTTAAAGATAAAGACGCTTCGGCGCTAACCGCGGGGCTGGCTTGCATCGTCGCCGGAGCGGTCTGGGTCAAGATGACGACGCCGATGCACATCACGGCGAAGGCGACCGCCGCCAGGGCCAGCACGGTGCCTTCAGAGGTGAAGCGCTCATCGAACAGCCACACGCTCAACGCGATGCTGACGACCGGATCGACGATAACCAGCAGCGGCTGGGAGACCCGAAGCGGCCCGACGTGCAGCGCCGCCTGCTGCAGCAGGGTACCGGCGACGCCTCCGGCGGCCAGGGCGTAGACGGGCCAGCGGGTGAACGTCCCGGCCACGCCGAACTGAGTGAGCGTGTCGGTGGTGGCCTTGATGAACGTCGCCGTCAGCGCCCACATGATCGCGGCCGCCGAGGCGTACCAGGCGGCGCGCAGGCCCGGCGATCCCCAGTGCGCCAGGACCGTCAGCACGCCCGCGCCGACGGCGCAGGCCACGATGGCCGCCAGCCAGTGATGGCTCGTCGGGGTGTCATGACCGCCCCTCGGCTCGCCCGCGGTAACGAACACGGCCAGGCTCACGCAGGTCAAGGCGGCGCCGCCCCAGGTGACCGGCAGGATTGACTGGTGAACCCAGAACTGGCGCAGGACCAACGCGAAGACGAGTTCCGTGGCCAGCAGCGGCTGCACGACCGAGACCAGGCCGTTGTGCAGGGCGAGGGCCTGGAACAGAAATGCCCCGGCCAGGGCCACCCAGCCGAACAGCCACAGCGGGCTGTGGAACAAATACGACACGAGCCGGCGGCCCGAGGAATGCTCCGGGTCAGAGATGCTGGCCATGTGCTGAGTGACGACATTCGCCGCGTTGCAAAATGCCGCCAGCAAAGCGAAGACGATGACCACGAACGTAACGATACGGGCCGCGGCGCCCGGCGGCCGCGCCCGGCCTGCCTCCGGCGCGGCGCCTGCGCGGACCCGGGATTTATCGCGGTTGGGTCGCTCAGACGCCAGCGGCGTGCATACCGCGCAGCTCGTGCTTGAGGTCCCTGATCTCGTCGCGGAGCCGCGCCGCGACCTCGAACTGCAGCTCCGCGGCGGCGGCGTGCATCTGCTCGGTGAGTTCGCTGATCAGCCCGACGAGCTCGCCACGGGCGGCGCTGCTGGAGGCTCCGGCCTCGGCCGATCCGGCCGCGTGGGCCGCCGCGCGAGCGCGCGACGACAGCCCCGGCACCGGCGACTTACCGCGAGACTGCTGCCGGCCGCCGCCGCCGATCAGCTGCTCGGTGTCGGCGTCCTCACGGACGATCTGGTCCAGGATGTCCGCGATGCGCTTGCGCAGCGGCTGCGGGTTGATGCCGTTCGCCTCGTTGTAGGCGACCTGCTTCTCCCGCCGCCGGTTGGTCTCGTCGATGGCCCGCCGCATCGACGGCGTCACCGTGTCGGCGTACATATGGACCTGGCCCGATACGTTCCTCGCGGCCCGGCCGATGGTCTGGATCAGCGACGTGCCCGACCGCAGGAAGCCTTCCTTGTCCGCGTCCAGGATGGCGACCAGCGACACCTCGGGCAGGTCAAGGCCCTCGCGGAGCAGGTTGATGCCGACCAGCACGTCGTAGTCGCCGATCCTCAGCTCGCGGAGCAGCTCCACCCGGCGCAGCGTGTCGACCTCGCTGTGCAGGTACCGGGCCCGGACCCCGTTCTCGAGCAGGTAATCGGTCAGGTCCTCGGCCATCCTCTTGGTCAGCGTGGTGACCAGCACCCGCTCGTCGCGCTCGGCCCGCTGCCTGATCTCGTGCAGCAGGTCGTCGATCTGTCCCTTCGTCGGCTTGATGACCACCTCGGGGTCGACCAGCCCGGTCGGCCTGATCACCTGCTCGACGACGTCGCCGCCCACCCGCTGCAGCTCGTACGGTCCCGGGGTGGCCGACAGGTAAATCGTCTGCCCGATCCTGTCCAGGAACTCATCCCAGGTCAGCGGCCGGTTGTCGATCGCGCTCGGCAGCCGGAAGCCGTGTTCGACGAGGACCCGCTTGCGGGAGACGTCGCCCTCGTACATGGCGCCGATCTGCGGCACGGTGACGTGCGACTCGTCAATGACCAGCAGGAAATCCTCGGGGAAGTAGTCCAGCAGCGTGTTGGGCGGGCTGCCCGCCTCGCGGCCGTCGATGTGCCGCGAGTAGTTCTCGATGCCGGAGCAGCTTCCCACCTGCCGCATCATCTCGATGTCGTAGGTCGTGCGCATGCGCAGCCGCTGGGCCTCGAGCAGCTTGCCGTCCCGCTCCAGCTCGCCGAGCCGCTCGGCCAGTTCGGCCTCGATGCCGTGGATGGCGCGCTCCATGCGCTCCGGGCCGGCCACGTAGTGGGAGGCGGGGAAGACGTACAGCTCGGTGTCCTCGCTGATCACCTCGCCGGTAAGCGGGTGCAGCGTCATCAGCCGCTCGATCTCGTCGCCGAACATCTCGATCCTGACGGCGAGTTCCTCGTACATCGGGATGACTTCGATCGTGTCGCCGCGCACCCGGAAGGTGCCGCGGGTGAAGGCCAGGTCGTTGCGGTTGTACTGCATGCCGACCAGCTTGCGCAGCAGGGTGTCCCGGTCGATGGTGTCGCCCAGCTTGACCGTGAGCATCCGGTCCACGTACTCCTGCGGCGTGCCGAGGCCGTAAATGCACGAGACCGAGGAGACGACGATGGTATCGCGCCTGGTGAGCAGGGAATTGGTGGCCGAGTGCCTGAGCCGCTCCACCTCTTGGTTGATCGAGGAATCCTTCTCGATGTAGGTGTCGGTCTGCGGGACGTACGCTTCGGGCTGGTAGTAGTCGTAGTAGGAGACGAAGTACTCGATGGCGTTGTCGGGCAGCATCTCGCGCAACTCGTTGGCGAACTGGGCGGCGAGCGTCTTGTTCGGCAGCATCACCAGCACCGGCCGCTGCAGCCGCTCCGCGATCCAGGCCACCGTGGCGGTCTTGCCGGTGCCGGTCGCGCCGAGCAGCACGGTGTCCGGGTCGCCGGCCTGGACGCGCTGGTCGATCTCGGCGATCGCCTGCGGCTGGTCGCCAGCCGGGACCATGTCCGTGACGACGCGGAAGGGCGCGACGTTTCGCTGCAGATCGGTAACCGGACGCACGAACCCAACCTCCTAGACCTCCGAGACTTCAACTCTAGGAGGGGGGTCTGACATTCCGGGCGGGCTCAGCGGGCTCGCTCGCGGCCCCGCCGGCGCAGGTCGGCCCAGACCTCGGCGACGCGGCGGTCAAGGTCGTCCAGCGAGCCGGAGTTGTCGATCACCAGGTCGGCCACGGCCAGGCGCTGCTCCCTGCTGGCCTGCGCCGCCATCCGGGCCCGGGCCTGGTCCGGCGCGAAGCCGCGCTGGCTGACCAGCCGCTCGACCTGAAGCTGGGGCGGCACGTCCACCACGACGACCACGTCGAAGTCGCCGGCGCGCCCGTTCTCGGCCAGCAGCGGCACGTCGTGGACGACGATGGGATCACCGTGGGCCGCGCCGGACGCGGCGCTCTCGGCCGCGGCCATCCACTCCGCGACCAGGGGGTGGACGATCGCGTTCAGCTTCGCGCGCAGGGCAGCGTCACGGAAGACGAGCGCGCCGAGGCGCTCCCGGTCCAATGCGCCGTCCGGGCGGAGCACGCCGGCGCCGAAGGTTTCGGCGACCCGCGCCAGCCCCGGCGTGCCCGGGGCGACCACCTCCCGGGCGGCCACGTCCGCGTCGATGACCACGGCCCCGTGCGCGGCCAGCCGGCGGGATACCTCGCTCTTGCCGGACCCGATTCCTCCGGTCAGCCCGACCCGCAGCACCGCACCCCTCCGTCCTTTCCGAAGCGCCGGTCAAGCAGCATACTGGCGGCGCGGGCCTGCGTCCCACTGGCGACGGGCCGGATTGGGTGCCATGATCGCCTCAGATCGTCCCCTACCGGAACGCGCGAGGACCGAAGATGGCCGAAGTAACCCTGAAACGCGATGAGCTGCGCAATTACGTCGGGAAGCGCCTCGGCGCCAGCGCCTGGCACGAGGTGACCCAGGCGCAGGTCAACCTCTTCGCCGACGCGACCGGCGACCACCAGTGGATTCACGTCGACCCGGAGCGGGCGGCGGCAGGCCCGTTCGGCGGCACGGTCGCGCACGGCTTCTTCACCCTGTCGCTCGCGCCCGTGCTGGTGTGGGAGGTGCTCGAGGTGGCCGACGCATCGGTCACGATCAACTACGGCCTCAACAAGGTGCGCTTTCCCGCGCCGCTGCCGGTGGGCAGCCGGGTCCGGGCCGACGTGACGTGCGCCGCGGTCGATGACGTGCCAGGGGGCTTGCAGGCCACTTACACCGTGACCTTCGAGCGCGAGGGCGGGAACAAGCCGGTGTGCGTGGCCGAGCTTCTGCTTCGCTACGGGGCGTAGGAAACCGCGATACGGTAAGCGGCGCCCTGGCGTGGGCGCCGCTTACCGCGTTAGTCAGGACTGGCCGCCGCCGGAGAGCTTCTCGCGGAGCGCAGCCAGGGCCTCGTCGGAGGCCAGCGTGCCGGTGGCCGCGCTGCCCGGGGTCGAGCTGGACGTGACCGCTCCCGGCGTGGGCGAAGAACCCCGGCTGCCGCGGGCGGGCCTGGCACCGCCGGAACCGCCGTTGCCGCTGGCCGAAGCCGCGGTGTCGGGCTGGTCGGGCTCGCTTCCGGCCGTCGCCGCCGCTTCCTCCTCGTCCGCCTTGCGGGACTCTTCCACCTGCCGCCGGTGCGCCTCGAACCTGGCGCGCGCCTCGGCGTACTGGTGCTCCCACTCCTCACGCTGCTTCTCGTAGCCGGGCAGCCACTCGCCGGTCTCCGGGTCGAAGCCCTCCGGGTACTCGTAGTTGCCCTGCTCGTCGTAGGAGGCCGGCATGCCGTACAGGGTCGGGTCGAAGTCGTCGCCGACCGCCTCGCCGATGGTGCCCTCGTTGGCCTGCTTCAGCGACAGGCTGATCCGGCGCCGGTCCAGGTCGATGTCGATGATCTTGACGAAGATCTCGTCGCCGACCTGGACGACCTGCTCGGGAATCTCCACGTGCCGGTCCGCCAGCTCGGAGATGTGCACGAGGCCCTCGATGCCCTCTTCGACCCGGACGAACGCGCCGAACGGCACCAGCTTGGTCACCCGGCCCGGCACGACCTGTCCGATCTGGTGGGTGCGGGCGAACTGCTGCCACGGGTCTTCCTGGGTCGACTTCAGCGACAGCGAGACCCGCTCCCGGTCCATGTCCACGTCGAGGACCTCGACGGTGACCTCCTGGCCCACTTCGACGACCTCGCCCGGGTGGTCGATGTGCTTCCAGGACAGCTCGGAGACGTGCACCAGGCCGTCCACGCCGCCGAGGTCGACGAACGCGCCGAAGTTGACGATCGAGGAAACGACGCCCCGGCGGATCTGCCCCTTGGACAAGGTGTTGAGGAAGGTGTGGCGGACCTCCGACTGGGTCTGCTCCAGCCACGCCCGGCGGGACAGGACCACGTTGTTGCGGTTCTTGTCCAGCTCGATGATCTTGGCCTCGATCTCCCGGCCGACGTACGGCTGCAGGTCGCGGACGCGGCGCATCTCCACCAGCGACGCGGGCAGGAAGCCGCGCAGCCCGATGTCGAGGATCAAGCCGCCCTTGACGACCTCGATCACCGTGCCGGTGACCACGCCGTCTTCTTCCTTGATCTTCTCGATCGTGCCCCAGGCGCGCTCGTACTGCGCCCGTTTCTTGGACAGGATCAGCCGGCCTTCCTTGTCCTCCTTCTGCAGGACAAGGGCCTCGATGTGCTCGCCGGTCTTGACTACTTCGTGCGGGTCGATGTCGTGCTTGATCGACAGTTCGCGGGACGGGATCACGCCCTCTGTCTTGTAGCCGATATCGAGCAAGACCTCGTCTCGGTCGACCTTGACGACTGTTCCCTCGACGATGTCGCCATCGTTGAAGTATTTGATGGTTTCGTCGATCGCGGCGAGGAATGCCTCCTCGGACCCGATGTCGTTGACCGCCACCTTGGGGGTCGAGTTGGCTTGCGTGCTGCTCGTCATGTGTTGGTTGGCTCCGGATGCGGACAAGGGAAAGTTTTGACACGCCGGGACCCGTGCACCCCACGATGACCAGGATTCGCAGGACCTACCGGAACCAGCACGGGCCGACCACGGCACGCCCGGCGGCCGCCAGCCCGGTCACGTGACGTGATGTCGCATGACCAAGGCGGAACGCACGAGGACACGGCGCAGCGTTCAGAATATGAGAGCGGGGGCGAAGGGTCAATTGAGACCGGCCACAATAGGGTCTCAGTGCGCGGCCTCGTCCCAGGTTCGGCCGGTGCCGACGGACACGTCGAGCGGCACGCGCAGGGAGGCGGCGCCCGCCATCGCCGCGCAGACCAGGTCCCGCGCCGCGTCGAACTCGCCCGGGCCGACCTCGATGATGAGCTCATCGTGGACCTGCAGCAGCATCCGCGAACGCAGCCCCGCGCCGGCCAGCGAGTTGTCCACGGCCAGCATGGCCACCTTGATCACGTCCGCAGCCGAACCCTGGATCGGCGCGTTCAGCGCCATCCGTTCTGCCATCTCCCGGCGCTGCCTGTTGTCGGAGGTCAGGTCGGGCAGGTACCTGCGCCGTCCCATCATGGTGGCCGTGTAGCCGTCCACCCTGGCCCGGGACACCACCTCGTACAGGTAGTCCCTGACCCCGCCGAACTCCTTGAAGTACTCCTCCATCAGCCCGCGCGCCTCATCGGGGGTGATGCGCAGCTGCTGCGCCAGCCCGTAGGCGGACAGGCCGTAGGCCAGGCCGTAGTTCATCGCCTTGATCTTGGCCCGCAGCTCGGGTCCCACCTCGGCGGGCGGCAGCCCGAACACCCGGGACGCGGTGGCCGCGTGGAAGTCGTGCCCGGACTCGAACGCCGCGATCAGCGCCTCGTCGCCGGACAGGTGAGCCATGATGCGCAGTTCAATCTGGCTGTAATCGGCGGACAGCAGGCACTCATAGCCCTCGCCGACCACAAAGCCGCGCCGGATCTGGCGGCCGAGCTCGCTGCGGATGGGGATGTTCTGCAGGTTCGGGTCGGTCGATGACAGCCGTCCGGTGGCGGCGATCGTCTGGTTGAAGGTGGTGTGGATCCGGCCGTCCTCGCCGGCCATCGGGATCAGCGAGTCCACGATCATCATCAGCTTGGCCACGTCGCGGTAGCGCAGCAGGTGCTCGAGCACCGGGTGGCCGGTCTGGACGAGCAGGCTGGTAAGAGCCTCCGAGTCGGTGGTGTACCCGGTCTTGATCCGCTTGGTCTTGGGCAGCCCCAGCTCGGTGAACAGCACCTCCTGCAGTTGCTTGGGCGAGCCGAGGTTGAACTCGTGCCCGGTGACCGCGAACGCGGCCTGCTCGGCCGCCTTGGCCTCGCCGTGCAGCGTCGCGGACATCGCCGCGAAATGCTCGACGTCGGCGGCGATCCCGGCCCGCTCCATCCGGGCCAGCACGTATTCCAGCGGCAGTTCCAGCTCGCGCAGCAGCGCGACGGCCTCGCGGCGTTCCAGGTCGGCGTCGAGCGCCGCGGCGAGCTCGAGCGTCGCCTGAGCGCGCACCACGAGCGCGGCCGCGGCGTCGCGCTCGGCCGACCCGTCGAGCGTCAGCTGGCCGCCTTCGGCCTCCTCGCGCAGTTCCTTGCCCAGGTAGCGCAGGGCCAGGTCGGCCAGGTCGAACGTGCGCTGGCCGGGCAGCGCGAGGTACGCGGCCAGCGCCGTGTCGCAGGCCAGGCCCTCCAGGGTCAGGCCGCGGGCGGCGAACGCGTGCATGGGCCCCTTGGCGTCGTGCAGCACCTTCGGGTGCGCCGGGTCGGCCAGCCAGGCTGCGAGCGCCCGCTCGTCGCCTTCGGTAAGCGCCGTCGGGTCGATGTGGGCGCCGAAGCCGTCACCAGCGGCAATCGCCACGCCCGTTAGGTTGCCTGTGCCGCGACCCCAGGTTCCCGTCACTGCCACCCCGGCCCGTTCGGCCGAAGAATGCGCGGCCAGCCAGGCGCCGACTTGATCGGGCCCGAGCAGGTCGGCCACCACCTCGAAAGCCGATTTGCCCAGGCTGGGCGCGGGCAGGGAACCCGGCGGCTGGTCGCCGTACGCACCGATGAGGCCGTGCGGCAGCGTCTGGTACAGCCGGTCGCGGAGCACGCGGAACTGGAGCGTGTCGAACAGCTGGTGGATCTTCTCCCGGTCCCAGGCGGCAGGCAGCAGGTCATGCGGCACCGCGCCGACGGTCTCGGCGGGCAAGTCGGTGAGCAGCGACGTGAGCTGGCGGTTGCGCAGCACGCTGCCCAGGTGCTCGCGGAGCGCGTCGCCGGCTTTGCCCTTGACCTCATCGACCCGGTCCACCAGCGCGGCCAGCGAGCCGAACTCGACGATCCACTTGGTCGCGGTCTTCTCCCCCACCCCGGGGATGCCGGGCAGGTTGTCGCTGGGGTCGCCGCGGAGCGCGGCGAAGTCAGGGTACTGGGCCGGGGAGAGACCGTACTTCTCCAGCACGGTCTCGGGGGTGAAGCGGGTCATCTCGGTGATGCCGCGGCGGGTCATCAGCACCGTGACCCGGTCGGAAACCAGCTGCAGCACGTCGCGGTCACCGGTGACGATCAGGACGTCCATGTCCTCGTGGCCGGCCTCATCGGCCAGCGTGGCGATCAGGTCGTCGGCCTCGTAGCCCGGCGCTGACAGCCGCCGGATGCCGAGCGCGTCGAGGACCTCGAAGATCAGGCTGAGCTGGCTGCGGAAGTCCTCCGGCGTCTCCCGCCGGTTGGCCTTGTACTCGACCCACTGCTCGTGCCGGAACGTCGGCTCGCCGCGGTCGAACGCGACCGCGACGTGCGTGGGCTTCTCGTCGCGCAGCACGTTGATCAGCATCGCGGTGAACCCGTACACCGCGTTGGTGGGCTGTCCCGTGGTGGTGGAGAAGTTCTCGATCGGCAGCGCGAAGAACGCCCGGTAGGCCAGCGAGTGACCGTCGAGCAGCAGCAGCCGGTCCCTGGTTCCCGTTTGTTCTGTCGCCACGTTCCGATCCTATGGTCCGAACGGGCGGTGGTGGCCCCGTCCGCGACCGCGGGTGCCCGCCGGGCCGCGGTGCACGGCGCGTGGGACCCTTGACGTGGAGCAAGCAACGGGGAGGTACGGATGGACCAGGAGATACTGGACAAGGTCATGGCGATGACCGTGGCGGACGGCACGCTCGCCGATCGCATGGGCATCAAGATCCTGTCGGCATCCGCGTCGCGGGTCGTGGCGACGATGCCGGTCGACGGCAACACCCAGCCGCACGGCCTGCTGCACGGCGGCGCCTCCTGCGTGCTCGCGGAGACCATCGGGTCGCTCGGCGCGTTCCTGCATGCGGGCGCGGGCCGGATCGTGGTCGGCATCGAGATCAGCGCGACCCATCACCGCGGTGTCCGTGACGGCGAGGTCACCGCCGTCGCCACCCTGGTGCACGGAGGCCGGACGCTGGCCACGTATGACATAGCCGTCACGGATGCAGCGGGACGCCGGGTGTGTACATCGCGTCTGACTTGCCTGATCAGGGAGCAGATTTCCGGCCTCGACGGAAACGGCATCGATGTTCTGGGTGAACGCTGAATGATCAGGAGATGATCACGTTCTCACTAGCAAGAGCAATCTCCCTTTGCGCCATGACACCGGGGGTCGCTAACGTGGGACGGCGGACCCGGGGGGTCCAAGTAGAGAACGTGTCGGCCGGGGAAGGTCGGCACGGCACCAACGGTCCCCCGGGTTCCTGCCGAAGGGCCGGTTCCTGGTGCCGCCCAACGACATCGTTGGCCCCGTGATGTCGTTATAACCACCTCGCGGGGCCAACGATGTGGTTAGGTGCCGGGACGGGCGTGACCGTCGGTGATATCCGGGAGCTTGGTACCGCCGTGGTACGGCCGGTTCAGCCCGTCGACGTCGCCGCAGCGGATGCCCTGGCCAAGATCCTTTGCCCGAACGGGCCGTGGTGCTCGCGGCTGTTTACCACGTCGTCGCCCGAGCCGGGCTTCAGGGTTGAGGGGTTTCGTCGGGAACGCGCATGCTTCCCTCGATCACTGCCTCGGCCACCTTGCGCATGGTGAGGCGGCGGTCCATGGACGTCTTCTGGATCCAGCGGAACGCCTCGGGCTCGCTGAGCCCGTGCTCGGACTGGAGCAGGCCCTTCGCGCGGTCGAGCAGCTTGCGCACTTCCAGCCGGTCACGGAGCGTGCCGATCTCGGCGTCAAGCGCGCGGATCTCGGCGAACCGGCTGACCGCCATCTCGACGGCGGGCACCAAATCGGCCTTGGTGAACGGCTTGACCAGGTAGGCCATCGCGCCCGCGTCGCGGGCCCGCTCTACCAGTTCGCGCTGGGAAAAAGCGGTGAGGATGACGACCGGCGCCAACCGTTCCTCGGCGATCCGTTCGGCGGCGGAGATCCCGTCGAGAACCGGCATCTTGATGTCCAGGATGGCCAGATCCGGGCGCAGCCCGGTCACGCTCTCGACTGCGGATTCCCCGTCGCCGACCTCGGCCACGACGGAGTAACCTTCCTCTTCCAGCATCTCCTTGAGGTCGAGGCGGATCAGCGCCTCATCCTCGGCAATGACGACACGCAGCACGTTCTGGCTCACGGGCACGAGCCTACCGTCATCGGGTAGATTGTCACCGTGCTGCTCCCCATTGCGGTGAGCTGCGCCCCGGTACGCCAATTGGTAGAGCGTGCGGATTCAAAACCCGTAAAGTGTGGGTTCGACTCCCACCCGGGGCACGAAAAATAAAAGCGATACGCGTCCGGCGCACGTTTTGTCAGTGCCATCCGCCGCAATTCCGCTATTCTCCAAGCCGAAGACCATATCCGTAGCGCGCCGCGGGGCGGCGGCGCGGCTTGATGAGGTCGCAGGACCCACGTACTGACGCCGGCAGGGCCTTAAGGCACGGGGTACGGGATCAGGACCGTGGTGATGTTGTCAGCTCCGCCCGCGTCCACGGCGAACTGCACCATGTCCGCCGCGGCGCCGAGCCGGTCGGTCAGCGCCTTGGGTAGCGCGAGCTCGGCCAGGTCGGCAGCTTCAGGCAGGTAGTTCCACAGGCCGTCCGAGCAGACGAGCAGGACCCCGGTTCCGGTCGGCAAGTACCGTTCCACGTGCGGTGCGCGGGCCGGGTCATCGCTCAGGTCCGCGGCTTCCGCGCCAAGCCAGCGGGTCAGCACGTGCGCGTGAGGAGAGGCCATGGCCGCCTCCTCGCTGGCCAGGCCGGCCTCGATCATTCCTCCTGCCACCGAATCGTCGCGCGTGAGCTGCAGGGACTCGGACGTTGGCTGGGCCAGCCAGTAGGCTCTGCTGTCGCCCAGCCAGCACAGCGTCACGTCCCGGGGACCTGCTACCACGGACAAGAACGTAGTTGCTGATGTGTCGTGCGCTGGCTCCCGCAGGGCGGCCACCGATTGACGCGCGGCCGTGACCGCGGCCCGTGAAGCATCGGCCAGATCCGTGCCCTCCTGAACGGCTGCTAGCAGGACCGGAAGCGCCCCCTGAGCGGCCGCCTGCGACGCCTCGTCCCCCCGGGGCGAGGAGGATACGCCGTCGCAGACCACCGCCACTACCGCCGGGCCGTCCGGCGTCTGCTGCGACGCCAGTGCCATCGCGTCCTCATTGCGTTGATGCCGCAGGCCGCGGTCGGTTACGCCAGCGGCAGTGCCGAGGTCAACCTCGACGTGGTCGTGCGAGGGCGGCGGCGTGTTGATCATGTCGCATACGTTAGTGCCTTGGATCGCCGCCGTTGTGCGTCAACGCGGTAGGCCGACGCCAGGATCTCGGCGCGTCGCGATGGTCAGTCACGGTGCACGGTGATCACGGTCCAGGCGCCGAGGTTAATACGGTCGCCATCATGCAGGGTGATCAGGTCCCCGGTCGCTATCTCGCGGCCGTTGAGCAGCGTGCCGTTGGCCGAGCCGGGGTCCAGTACCGCCCAGGTACCGTCCGGGGCGGCGATCAGGACCGCGTGGAGCCGGCTGATACCCGGGTCCGCAGGCGGCTCGGCCAGGTCTATCTCCGGCTCAAGATCGCGGGTCACGCTGCGCCTCCCGATGCGCATCTGTTTCCCGGCGAGGGAGAATCGCTGCTCGTTTGCGTGGTCCG
This sequence comes from Streptosporangiaceae bacterium, assembly GCA_030045295.1. Next base: position 1,257 of record JASIGD010000423.1, on the reverse strand, counting down.
GAAACGTGACGGGAGGGCCGGAGATTGCGCTCTTGGCGCGCATGCTGTCGTAGTAGGTTCGGTCTGTTCCGACGACTATGGTCCAGGTGGTCAGCGCGGGCGCCGCGGGCTGCGTTGTCGATGCCGACCGGACCGGTGGTCGTACCTCAAAGTCGCCAGTGGAAGACCAGGACGGCGGCATTAGCGGCGGTTCCGGCTGGATTCGGGCTGAGGTCGGCGACGGGGGCAAGACCGTCTGCGCAGAGGAAGATGAACGGGACGCGGCCGACGGCGACGGCGCGGGTTCGGTCGGCGGGCCCGGCTCTTCCGCGGGCACTGACTCGTCCAGCGGCGCAAGCTCTTCGGGCGGCGCAAGCTCTTCGGGGAACGCGGGGTCCTTCTCCGGCGCAAGCTCCTCGTCGACTGACGCAGGCTCCTTCGACAGGGCAGATTCCTCCGACAGGGCAGGTTCCTCCGGCTGCGCAACCTCGTCCGGCAGCGCAGGCTCCCCCATTAGCGCGGGCCGGTCCGACAGCGCGGGCCGGTCCGACAGCGCGGGCTGGCCCGGCGGGACGGGCTGGCCCGGCGGGACGGGCGACGGCGGTGGTGAGGCGGCCGGCTCGGCCGTCATCGTTGGTCCGGGCGAGAAGAACGAAGCGGGTGGCTCTGGGCGCAGAAGCGGCTCTGGACGTGTCGGTGGTTCTCGATGCGGGGGCAGTGCTGGAGGCACGGCCACTTCGGCGAAGTCGGACGGCGGCGCGGCCGGGGCGGGAGTCGGGGGCGGAAAGTACGGTGCCGACCGGAGCGAAGGCGCGGACGGTGGACCGGACGGGGCCGCCCCCGCGGCCTGCTCCGGGGGAATCCTCGCGGGTCGGACCGGGGTCGAGGACGGGCGGTGAGGCCGGTCCCAAGGCGAGGAGGGCGCATCAGGGGATTCCGCGAGCGGAAACTCAGGCCGGGCCACGGGCGGAAACAGTGACTCGGGCGGCCCCGAGGGCGAGGACGGTGCAGGAGGCCAGGGCGGCTCCTGCGGCCTCCGCGAGGACGGCCCTGGCGACGGCGCCGGGGACGCCTGGGGCGATGACTCCAGGCGTGGGGGCGCCGGGGTGGGCGGAGCTGGGAACGCCTGGGACGTCGGCGGCAAGGGGGACGGAGCCGAGGGCGGCGGGCCCGATGACGGCCGAGCCGACGACGGCGGGGCAGATGACGGCCGAGCCGAGGGCGGCGGGGCAGATGACGGCCGAGCCGACGGCGGCGGGGGGGATGACGGCCGAGCCG
>JASIGD010000422.1 GCA_030045295.1 Streptosporangiaceae bacterium | reverse complement strand
GGCGGTCACCGTGGCCGCCGTCGGCCTGGCGGTCCTCGTCGCGCTCGTCCGGCCTACCGCCGGAAGATGAATCCAAGCAGCCAGATGATCAGCGCCGCGATGGCCACCCACCACAGCACGTGAAGGGCGAATCCGGCGCCCGCGACAGCCAGGATGACCAGCAGGGCAATTATCATCAACAGCATTTAGGCCTCCTTCTGAGGACTGGCTGTTCAGCTACCCCCGTGGGCTCGGTCAAACATGGCGGTATCGTCGCGGGGGACGACCCCCCCAGGCCCCCCGCCCGCGGGGCTTCCCGCTCCCGTACCCCCGGCCCGGTTCCGGGGGACGACGCCCCAGACCCCATGCTCACGGGGTTTGCCGCTGCCGTGCCCCGGCACTATAACCTGCACCCGTGCGAGGGGCGCTGCTGGTAGCCGGAACCGGATCCGACGCGGGTAAGAGCGCGCTGGTGGCGGGGCTGTGCCGGTGGCTGGCCCGGCAGGGTGTCACGGTGGCGCCGTTCAAGGCGCAGAACATGTCGCTGAACTCGTTCGTGACGGCCGAAGGCGCCGAGATCGGGCGCGCTCAGGCGATGCAGGCCGCCGCGGCGGGTATAGAGCCGACGGCGGACATGAACCCGGTGCTGCTCAAGCCGGGCAGCGACCGGCGCAGCCAGCTGGTGGTGCTCGGTCATCCGGAGGCCGAAGCGAATGCGGTCGGCTACCGCGCGCACGCGCCGCGGCTCCGGCAGGTCGCGCTGGCCAGCCTGACCCGGCTGCGCGACCGCTACGACGTGGTGATCTGCGAGGGGGCGGGCAGCCCCGCCGAGATCAACCTGCGTGCGGACGACGTGGCCAACATGAGCCTGGCCCGGGCCGCTGGCCTGCCGGTCATCATCGTCGGGGACATCGACCGGGGCGGCGTGTTCGCGGCCATGTACGGCACGCTCGCGCTGCTGTCCCCGGCCGACCAGGCGCTCATCTCGGGGTTCGTCATCAACAAGTTCCGCGGCGCCGCCGAACTGCTCGACAGCGGGCTGAGCATGCTGCAGCGGCTCACCGGCAGGCCGGTGCTCGGCGTGCTGCCCTGGCGGGAAGGCCTGTGGCTGGACGCCGAGGACTCCCTCGCGCTCGCCGTCCCGGTCCGGCGGGGCAGTCACCACGGTCCGTTCGGGCCAAAAGATTTTCTCCGGATCGCGGTCGTGCGGTTCCCGCGGATCAGTAACTTCACCGACGTCGACGCGCTGGCCGCCGAGCCCGGAGTACTGGTCCGGTTCGCCGACGACCCGGCCGAGCTGGCCGACGCGGACCTGGCGGTACTGCCCGGAACCCGGGCCACCGTGGCCGACCTGGCCTGGCTGCGGGAACGCGGGCTGGCCAGCGCGATCGTGGACCGGGCCCGTCGCCGCCGGCCGGTGCTGGGCATCTGCGGCGGATACCAGATGCTGGCCGACCAGATCGATGATCCGGTCGAATCCGGGCAGGGCCGCGTGGCCGGGCTCGCCGTGCTGCCGGTCCGGGTCCGGTTCGAGGCGGCCAAGCGGCTGGGCCGCCCGGCCGGCCGCGCGCTCGGCGCGCCGGTGGCCGGGTACGAGATACACCACGGGATCGCCGAGGTCACCGACCCGGCGGGCATAGGGTCGGAGCCGTTCCTGGACGGCTGCCGCCGCGGTGCCGTGTGGGGCACGAGCTGGCACGGCGTGCTCGAGAACGACGAGTTCAGGCGCGCGTTCCTCGCCGAGGTGGCGGCGCTGGCCGGCCGCGACTTCACCCCCGCCCCCGACACCGACTTCGCCGCCGTCCGGCAGGCCCGGCTGGACGTCCTCGGTGACCTGGTCGCCTGCCACCTCGACACGGCCGCGCTCGGCCGGCTGATCGAGCACGGCCCTCCGCCGGGACTGCCGGCCCTGCTGGCCTCGCTTGACCACGGTCGATAGCGTTTCCCCGCGCGTGCCGCAATCGGTTCCCGTTCTGCCCGTTCTGCCCGTTGACCCTGGACGGCTTCAAGTTCTAGGGTTTCGCGTGATGAACTTCCGTTCGGAATGCGAACCCACGACCAATGGAGGTCGTCATGAACGAGTGGGACGCGACCAATTACGCCGCCAAGGACAACCTGCTCCGGGTCCTCACGCAGGAAGCCGACGCGCTGTTCGAGATGGCCGCGAACGGCCCCTGGACCGCCAGGACGGCCTGTACGGAATGGGAAGTCAGGGACGTCGTCGGCCACCTGATCGACGTGACCGAGAGCTACTTCATCGGCTTCGACGCGGTCCGCGAGGGGCTCGCGGTCGACGAGCCGCTCGGCCTCAGGGTGATGCAGCACCGCCTCGACGAGGGCGCCAAGGAGTACCGCGGCCTGCATCAGGCCGACGCGGTCGCCCGGCTGCGCTCGGACTTCGACAAGATGATGGAGATCAGCCAGGCTCTCGGCCCGGACGAGTGGGGCGGGCAGACGGTCGGGCACAAGTACATGGGGCCGCTGCCGGCCTTCTTCTACCCGTGGTTCCAGCTCGTGGACTACGGCGTGCACGGCTGGGACATCCGCCAGGGCACCGGCCGGGCGCACGGGCTGACGGGCGACACCGCGGACCTGCTCGCTCCGCTGATGTTCATCTTGTGGCAGGCGACCACGGACATCCCGCCCGACATCGACCCCTTCTCGGTCGGTATCCGCGTCTCGGGCCGCAACGCCAAGGACTACCTGGTGAGCATCGGCGTCGACGGCCTGAGTTACGCTCAGGAGGACGTGTCCGGGCAGCCCGCGGTGATCGAGTTCGATCCCGGGAGCCTGGTGCTGACCGCGTTCGGGCGGGTGAACGCGGGAACCATCAGGGGCGATCGGGCGGTAGCCGACAGGTTCCTCAACTCGTTCTTCCGGATCTAAGGGGCGTCTGGCCTATGGACCTCGCCGGTATCGAGGCCGAGCGTGCGCGGCTGCACGACGTATACATCAAGGCCGACCGGCCGCCGAGCAGCGCGCGCGGGATCCACCACACCGCGCTGCTCAGCTCCAACGTGGAGCAGACCATCCGGTTCTACCAGGGAGTACTTGAGTTCCCGCTGACCGAGATCATCGAGAACCGGGACTACCGGGGGTCCAACCACTTCTTCTTCGACGTCGGCCACGGCAACCTGCTGGCCTTCTTCGACTTCCCCGGCCTCGATCTCGGCCCCTACATGGAAGTCCTGGGCGGCCTGCACCACATCGCGATCTCGGTGACGCCGGAGAAGTGGGCCGCGCTGCGCCGCAACCTGGAGGCGGCCGGGGTGCCGTACCAGGAGGAAAGCGGCGTGTCGCTGTACTTCCGCGACCCCGACGGCGCGCGCCTCGAACTGCTCGCCGACCCCCTAGGCGAGATGTACGGCAGCCACGTCCTCTGACACCTGCGCGCGCGGCCGGGGTGCCCTGTACGGGCTGGCCATCGGGGATGCGCTGGGGATGCCCACCCAGACGCTGTCGCGTGCGGAGATACGCGAGCGCTGGGGTCGGCTGCTGCGCGGCTTCGAGCCCGCGCCCGCACGGCACCCGATCGCGGCGGGCCTGCCCGCCGGCGCGATCACCGACGACACCGAGCAGGCCGTCCTGCTCGGCAGGCTGCTGGTCAGGGGGGACGGCACGATAGACCCTCGCGAGCTGGCCGCGGCCCTGGTCAGCTGGGAGCACGCTATGGCAGAACGCGGCTCGCTCGACCTGCTCGGGCCCTCGACCAAACGGGCCGTCGCCGCGGTGCTCGCGGGCGCGCCCCCGGATCAGGCGGGCGCCTCCGGCAATACCAACGGCGCCGCAATGCGCATCACGCCGGTCGGCATCGCGGTCGCCCTGGATCCCGCTGACCCCGCCAGCCTGACGAGCCTGGTCGACCAGGTGGAGGCCGCCAGCAGCGTCACGCACAACACCGGCATCGCGCTGGCCGGCGCGGCGGCCGTGGCCGCCGCGGTCAGCGCGGGTGTCTCCGGCGCCGGGATCACCGACGCCACGACGCTGGCCATCGAGGCCGCGCGGATCGCCGCGCACCGCGGCCACTGGGTGGCGGGCGCCGACGTAGCCGCGCGGATCGCGTGGGCGGTCAGCCTGGTCGCGGGCCGGGACCAGGCCGCGGCCGCCGACCTCATCTGCACGCTGGTCGGGACCAGCCTGGCCCCCCAGGAATCGGTGCCGGCCGCCTTCGCGGTGCTGGCCGCGGTGCCGGGCCACCCCTGGCAGGCCTGCCTGCTGGCCGCCTCGCTCGGCGGGGACTCCGACACGATCGCGGCGATGGCAGGCGCGATCGCGGGTGCCTGCCAGGGCGTCGCGGCCTTCCCGCCGGACGCGATCGCCGTCATCGACGCCCACGGCCTCGGGCTCGCCGGACTGGCCGATGACCTGTGCGCGCTGCGCGCGCGACCCGAGAACCCGCGGGGAGCGTCCCGGTGAGCCGGCGGCCGGGCCGGTCCCTGGACCGGCTGGTCTTCGCCGGCGAGGCCATCGTGGACCTGCTGATGTGGGTGCCCACGTTGCCCGAGCGCGGCGGGGACATGCTCGCCGGATCTTCGTCCGTCCAGGTCGGCGGCGGGTTCAACATCATGGCCGCCGCGGCCCGGCAGGGCCTGCCCGTGGTGTACGCCGGCGGTCACGGCACCGGGCCGTGGGGGGATAAGGTCCGCGCCGTCCTGGGCGCGGAGGGCATCACGATCCTCCGCCCGCCCGACCCGGACGCGGACACCGGTTTCGACGTGGCCCTGGTGGAGGCCGATGGTGAGCGCACCTTCGTCACCAGCCTGGGCGCGGAGGCGCTCCGCGAGCCCGGGGCGTGGGACGGGGTCCGGGTACGAGCCGGCGATGCCGTCTACGTGTCCGGTTACGGCCTGGTCGCGCCGGGATCCGGCGCGATCCTCGGCGCCTGGGCCGCCCTGCTGCCGCCCGAGGTGCTGCTGTTCATCGATCCCGGCCCGCTGGTCGCCGACATCCCCGAAGCCGTCCTCGGCCCGGTACTGAGCCGGTGCGACTGGTGGAGCTGCAACCAGCGGGAAGCCGCCCTGCTCACCGGCGCCGACGACCCGGCCGAGGCGGCGCGGCGGCTGGCCAGGCGCACCGGCCGGTACGGCGTCATCGTGCGAGCGGGCCAGTCAGGTTGCGTGCTCGCGCTGCGCGTGGCCGGCCCGGCGAACCAGGCCAGCCTGTCGCTCGGCCTCATCCCCGCCCCCGCCGTGGACGCGGTCGACACGACCGGGGCGGGCGACGCCCATTCCGGGGTGTTCCTGGCTGGCCTCGCCGCCATGCTGTCGCCGGGTGACGCCGCCAGCCGCGCCAACGCGGCCGCCGCGCTGACCGTCACCCGCTCCGGGCCGGCTACCTCCCCGTCCCGGGCCGAACTCGACCTGTTCCTGGCCGCGCGCGAGCGCCTCCGGCCTATGCCTTGATGCTGAACGCCACGGTGATGACAAGGCCGCCCGGTTCCGCGGTGACCTTGGTGTCCAGCGCGACCAGGCTCTTCACGGTCACGGTCACCGTCACCAGGCCGCCGGAGGCCAGTGATCCGCTGGCCGGCGCCACCGTCACCTTGCCGGCCACGCCGGCCGGCACCCTGATCACGTAATCGCTGACCGGACCGCCCACCGCGGCCAGGCGAAACGTCCCTCTCGCCGCCTTGCCCTTCACGGCCGAGAGCGCCAGCTTGGTCCGCGTCACGGCCAAGGTGCCCTTGCTCGGCGACGGCGAGGGCGAGGCCGACGGCGACGGCGACGTGGAGGAGGACGACGATGACGAGGCCGCCGCCCGGGCAGAGGGCTTAGCCTGTGGCGACGCGGTTCCCCGGGCCGGCTTGGACCCGTTTCCCGGTACCGGGGCTGTCGGCGTGCCCTTCCCGCCGGCGGCCCTGTGAGCCGGTGACGACGCGCCGGCGGAGCCCGGAGCCTGGCTCGAGACGACGCTCCCGGGCACCCCGCCGCCGAGCGCGAGGGTGCCGGCCGGGGTCCGGGGCGGACTCCCGATCATCGCGACGGCCACGACCCCGGCGACCACCACCGCGGCCGCGGCCGACGCCACGCCGGCC
>JASIGD010000421.1 GCA_030045295.1 Streptosporangiaceae bacterium | reverse complement strand
AAGCTTGACGGCGGCCAGAGCCCGCGCGGCTGGGGCTTGTTCCTCATCCGCAACATGGTCGACGCGATGGATGTAACAACCGATGGCCAGCGGCACACCATCTGGCTGACGATGCGAACTGGAGGTGCTGCACATGGCGAGCATGTGTGAGGCCACGACCCGGGAGCTTACCGGCGCCGCCGTAATCGAGCTTTCCGGCGAGGTCGACGGGTCCGCCGCCACAGTCCTGACCGACGCGTATCAGCGCGCGGTCACCGCGGACAACGACCCGGGCACGGTGGTGCTCGACTTCGCCGCGGTGGACTACATCAACTCCACCGGCATCGCGCTCATCGTGAGCGTGCTGGCCCGCGCCCGGGCCGAGCGCAGGAAGGTCGTGGCCAGCGGGCTGTCCCCGCATTACCGCGAGATCTTCGATATCACTAGGCTGTCGGATTTCATCGAGCTCTTTCCCGACCTCGACCACGCCGTCAGCCAGCTAACCGGACCTGCCGCTTGACGGCACACCAAACCAGCTCAAGAAGGACCCGAAGGGGAGGAACTCATGACTGCACCGGCGATCACTATGGACGTTCGGCGGGTCGGCGACTCGGTGGCTGTCGTCGACATCAAAGGCGAGGTCACCGCGGCGTGCGAACCAGTGCTGATGTCGGCTTACGAGGCCGCCGGTCCGGAGACGAGCAGGCTCGTACTGAACTTTGCCGGGCTCGAGTACATGAACAGCGGCGGCATCGGCATGCTGGTGACCCTGCTGGTCCGCGCCAACCGGCAGCGTCAGCAGCTCGCCGCCTACGGGCTGAGCGAGCACTACCGGGAGATCTTCGAGCTCACCCGGCTGGACGAGGCCATCATCATTTACGAAACCGAAGAATCGGCGCTGAACGGCGTCGCCAGGTAAAGGGGCCTGCCATGACTGAGACAGCAGGCCCGGACAAGGTAAGGTCCGCCGAGGAGATCGGGCTGAGCGCCCGCGAGGCCGCGGCGGCCCCGCCCGAGGGCGCGGCCGAGACTGCACCGCCGCGGGACGTGGCCAGCTGGGCCAAGAAGGTGGAACGGCTGGAGGTCGAACAGCGCGACGGGGTCCGCGGGACCAACGTCGCGGGCCGGCGGCTTACCGGCCCGGTGCAGGGTTTCGGCAAGATGTGGCAGAAGACCTACCGCATGAACGTGGGGCCGCAGATCACGCCGGAGCAAGCGATCGGCGTCTGGCGGCAGCACTTCCCCGAGTTCTGGCCGAAGGGCAACCGTTTCGCCGGCGCGCTCACCGGCGTCAATCCCGGCGACGTCGCGCTGCTCGACCTCGCCATCGGCGGCGGCGTGAAACTGTCGACCGGGGTCTTCGTCCTGTACGCGGACAGCGAGTCGTTCACGCTGATGACCCCGCAGGGCCACATGTTCGCCGGCTGGATCACGTTCATGGCCGAGCGGGAGGGCGATGACACCATGGTCCAGGCGCAGGTACTGATGCGCGCGAACGACCCGATCTATGAGCTCGGGATGATGTTCGGCGGGCACCGCAAGGAGGACAAGTTCTGGACCGCGACCCTGACCGCGCTGGGCCAGCGTCTCGGCGTGCCGGACCCGGTGGTGCAGGTCCGCAGCACGTGCGTGGACTCCAAGCGCCAGTGGCGTCATGCCGGGAACATCTGGCACAACTCAGCGGTGCGCAGCGTGTTCCAGACCATCGCAGCTCCTTTCAACCGCATGCTGCGGCGCGACAAGGGCGCCACGAGCAGCACGGCATGAAGGACCCGGCCAGCGGGCAGTCGAGGTGGGTATGCGGGGGAACCCTGACGCGGTGATAGTCGGCAGCGGACCGAACGGCCTGGCCGCTGCCGTCACCTTGGCCGCGGCTGGCCTGCGCGTCCAGGTCATCGAGGGCGCGCCGACGATCGGCGGCGGTTGCCGGACCGAAGAGCTGACCCTGCCCGGCTTCCGCCACGATGTCTGCTCGGCCGGGCACCCGCTGGCGCTGGCGTCGCCGTTCTTCCAGCGCTTCGACCTGGCCGCGCGGGGCGTGAGGTTCGCACGGCCGCAGATCGAGTTCGCCAATCCTCTCGACGCCGGCCGTGCGGCGATCGTGTCCCGCTCGGTGGCCGAGACAGCCGCCCGGCTCGGCGATGACGGCCGCTCCTATCAGCGCTTGATGGGTCCGCTGACCCGCCACCTGGACCAGATCCTGCCTGCGCTGCTCGAGCCGCTGCGCCGGCCGCCGGCCCATCCGTTCGCGCTCGCCGAGTACGGCCTGCGCGGCATCCTGCCCGCCTCCCTGCTGGTCCGGCGCTGGCGTACCCCGGAGGCCCGCGCGATCCTGGCCGGGGCCAGCGCCCACGCGATGATGCCGCTCACCGCCGTGCCGACCGGGGGCATCGGCCTCATGCTGGTCATGCTCGCGCACGGGGTGGGCTGGCCGGTCATCGCGGGTGGCAGCGCCCGGATCACCGACGCGATGGCCGACGCGGTCGTCACGGCCGGCGGGAGCATCGAGACCGGCCGGTGGGTGGACTCGCTGGACGATCTGTCCTACGCCAGCGCCGTCCTGTTCGACACCTCACCCCGGACCCTCACCGCGCTGGCCGGGGACCGGCTGCCGTACTGGTATCGCACCGAGCTGCGCATCTTCCGTTACGGCCCCGGCGTGTGCAAGGTGGACTTCGCGCTGTCCGGCCCCGTGCCGTGGACCAACGAGGACTGCCGCCGGGCCGGGACCCTGCACCTGGGCGGGACGTTCGAGCAGACGGCCGCGGCCGAGGCCGAGGTGGCTGCGGGTAAGCACCCGCAGGACCCGTACGTCCTCGTCATGCAGCCGGGGGTCGCCGATCCCTCCCGCGCCCCGGCGGGGCAGCAGACGCTGTGGACCTACTGTCACGTGCCCTCCGGGTCCGACGTGGACATGACCGACCGGATCGAGGCGCAGATCGAGCGGTTCGCACCCGGGTTCCGCGACCTCGTCCTGGCCCGGGCGGTCCGGACCGCGGCCGGCGAAGAGGCGCACAACCCCAACTACGTCGGCGGCGACATCGGCGTCGGGCTGCAGACGCTGCGGCAGACCGTGTTCCGCCCGGTGATCAGCTGGAACCCGTACCGGACGCCGATCCGAGGCGTCTACCTCTGCTCGTCGGCGACCCCGCCGATCCCCGGCGTGCACGGCCGCTGCGGCGAACTCGCTGCGCTGAGCGCCCTGCGGGACGTGTTCGGCATCCGCGAGATTCCCGACATCAGCCCCGCCCGGCTACGTCCCTCGGCGAGCGCCCGCGCCGCACCGTGACCGCCCTGCCCGCGCCGCCGCCGCCCGCCGGGCCAGCGCGGCCAGCGTGATCTAGCTGCTGCTCAGCCAGGTGGCGCTGAACGTCTCCTGGTCGCTGAGCGCGGAGATCGTGTCCTTGTCGCCCCTCGCGTTGCCGACCATGAGGATCTGGGTCACCCCGCCTGCGTTGCCGATGGCCGAGCCGTTGGCGGTCGACCCGCTGAAGCTCATCGTGCCGAAGTCGGTCAGCGGCATGATGCCGCCGCTCGCGGTGCCCCACGGCGCCTCGACGATGACCTCGGCGGAGGACAGGGACGGCATCTGGCCCAGGCTCGCGTCGGTGGTATGGCTCCAGCCTTCGGTGGTGTCGGCGACGTAAAGGCTGAACTTCTCACCGCTCAGGTACGTCACCGTGGCGGTGAAGTGGTCGCCGGCCTTGACGGTGCTGGAGTAGTCCGTCGCCGGGCCCGGGTACATCTCGTACCAGGCGTAGTACTCGGCGGTGCCTCCGATGCAGTCGACCTCGCTGCCGGTCTGCTCGACGGTGCGGCTGGAGTAGCCGTCGAGACCCACCCAGAAGGCGGCGTACTGGTCGCCCTGACTGCAGGTACCAGCGGGCTGGGTCCAGCTCGCCGAGACGCTCGTGAAGGTGCCGGTAGTCGCCGCGTAACCAGACCAGTTCGCGCTGTCGGCCTGGTGGCCGATGCCCAGCGCGTGCGCCCGCCCGCCGCCGATCAGGTGGATCGGCCCGCCGGGAGCGAACCGCCCCGCAGCCGTCGTCGCCGCCGATGCGCTGCTCGCGGCGAGCGCCGTGCCGACGGTCAAGGCGAGCGTAACGAGCAGAATGCACCACCGTCGCAGCATTCAGGCTCCTTGTGTGTCGACAGCTGAGCCCGATCGGGGGACACGGGCCGGTCATTCCGGCAGATTTGTTCCCTTTTGTCGGGTTGGCTGGTTGGGCGAGCCGACTCCGGGCGAGAGTAACGCAAAAGAGCGGTCTATAAAAGATTTGTAAGCAGATTTTGTGGGTTTTGGCGATTTCCGCAGGTGATCGACGGATGCGATTCATCCGTTGACCGCCCAGACCTGGGCCGGACGTCAGCTGCTGGTCAGCTCCGGCGGCGAGCTGCCCGGGCCGATCTGCGCCTTGAGGGCGGCGAGCTCGCTGTCCACGTCGGCATCCGTTCCGGCCTGGTCGAGCTCCTTCTGGATGTCGTCGGTGTCCCCGCCGACGTCCTCGAGCACCCCGGACTGCAGCAGCTCGTCGAGGGCGCCCGCGCGGGCCTGCATCGAGGCGATCTTGTCCTGGGCCCGGGCCAGCTCTGCCCCTGAATCAGACAGGGTGCTCGAGATTCCCGCCACGTCCTCGTTCACGGAGGTCATCGCGCTCGCCGCGGTGTACTGCGCCTTCAGCGTTTCCTTCTGCGTCCGGAAGGTGTTGACCCTCTGCTGCAGCGCCTGCAGCGTCTGCTCGAGCTTCTGCTCCTGCTCGGCGAGCTGCTGGTGCTGCGGTTCCAGGCCGTCGATCTGCGCCTGGGCCGCGGCCTTGCGGGACAGGGCCTCCCGTGCGAGGTCTTCCTTGCCCAGCGCGAGCGCCTTCTTGGCCTGGTCCTGCAGGTGGTCCACCGTGTGCTGCAACTGCTGCTCCTGCAGCTCGATTTGCTTGCGCGAGGCGGCCACGGATACCAGCGCCTGACGCACCTTGGTGAGCTGATCGAGCATCTGCTCGTAGGAGAGATCGAGCATTTCGTCGGGCTTTTCTGCGGAGTCGAGCGCCTTGTTGGCCTTGGCCGCGAGGACGTCGTGCGCCCGTTGGAAGAGAGACATGTCGATCTGCTCCTAGTCGGCGGTGAGCGGAGCTTGCCCCACAGATGCTACCGCGTCCCACCGTGCCGTATTTCGGCGCGAATTCTCCGGCCGCGCCCGGGTCCCCGAGCCGACCATGGTTCCCGCGCCCCGGACGCAGTAACGTTCGTCCATGCCATCAACGCGTGCCTGGCCCACCATGGGGGGCCGATGACCAGCCTGATCACGTGGTATGACGTACTTGGCGTACTGCCGGACGCGCCGCCCGACGACATCCGCCAGGCGTGGCTGGCCAGACGGGCCATCCTTCAGCCGGCCACGCAGCCGGAGACACCGCCGGACGTGCAGTCGGCCGCGGCCCGGGCGCGGCAGGCGGTGGAGCAGGCCTGGCGCGTCCTCGCCGACCCCGGCGCCCGGCAGTCGTACGACGAGCAGATCGGCTTTCGCCGGCCCGGCGAAGGGCTGGCCGCGCCATCGCGGGGCCCGCTGGGTCCCGATGTCAGCCTGGGCGCGGGGTGGTCCGAGGCGGACGTGGAAGCGCTGCAGGCGTACCCTGACCCGCCCTCGCGGGTGGTGGTGCCGGATCTGAGAGGACTGTTCTACCGCGCGTGCATGGAGGCCGCCGCCCGGGTCGGCCTGCACGTGGACTCGGTCCAGCTGACGCCGCACCCGATGCCGGTTGAGGGCCTCGTCGTCGGGCAGACGCCAGCACCCGGTCAGCGGGCGCACCGCAACAGCACGCTGACGGTTCAGGTGTGGCACCCGCCGGCCGCCTCCGGATAGACCCACCGACGTGTATTTCCTGCTCACGACCGCGACACGGCGCAAGGCAACGGCCTGGTGATCCAAGTCGAACCCGGCCGTTTCGAGGAAATGGTCGTCACGGCGCTGGACGAGCTGCCCGAGGACCTCGGCCGGCTGATGCACAACGTCGCGGTGACGGTCGAGCACGGCCCGGGCCCGCCCGGCCTGCTCGGGCTCTACCAGGGCGTCCCGCTGACCAGCCGCACGTCGCAGTACGCCGGGGTGCTGCCCGACCGGATCACCATCTACCGC
>JASIGD010000420.1 GCA_030045295.1 Streptosporangiaceae bacterium | reverse complement strand
GACCAGTTCAGCCAGGTCGAACGTTTTGCAAAAGAAGTGCTTCCTGCTCTCCGGCCCGCTGGGCAGGTAGCGGGCAGCCCATAAGGACAAGGCACCCGGCAGTTAGTGAGGAAGGTCCCGGTCATGGCAGATGAACCGCGTACCGAAGCGCAGATGCGCAAGTCGGCCGAGCTGGTGGTCGATGTCTGCTTCGAGGTGAAAGAGGGAGACGTCGTCACGATCATCACCGACGACCGCCGGAAAGACGAAGCGGACGTGGTCGCGTCGGTGGTGTCCGAGCGGGGCGGCTGGCCGATTGTCGCCAATAACGGCGAGCAGGTCCGCCGGGCACTGCAGGACACGCTCTTCCCCATGGTGCCTCCGCGCAACCTCCATCGGGCGATGGTCACGTCAGATCAGATCATCATCATGACCAACCTGGAATGGGCGAACCGGTTCGCGCACGTGCCGGCGGTCAAGGAATCGGTGGCCAACAATGTCCGGATCGGCTCGATCGAGGAAGGCTTCGGCCGCTGGCCGATTTCCGTGGCAGACATCGAGCGCACGATCGGCAATGCCCAGGCGGCGATCGCCTTGCTGGAGGGCAGGAAGCGGGTCCGGGTAACCTCGCCGGCCGGAACCGACGTCGAGGTGAGCATCGAGCGCAGGCCTGCCTTGGAGGTCGTGCCGGTCAAGAAACCCGGCGCGATGATGGGCCCGGCCCCGCTGTGGGGCGAGGTGGCCTACGCCGCCGTCGAGGACCAGACGAACGGCGTCATCGTCGTCGACGGCAACATGCTCGGCATCGGCGTTCCCGGTCACGTCGAATACCCCATCACCTGGCATGTCGAGGGCGGCCGGTACCGCGCTATCGAAGGCCGGGAAGAGGCACGGCGGCTCCGGGACGTGATCTCGGGGGTCAGCGGGACCGATGTCGTGGCCGAGTTCGCCTTCGGCACGAGTGACTTCGCCCCGCTGGGGTCGCCCTCGGAGAAGGGCCGGAAGGGAACGGTTCACTTCGCCCTGGGCGATAACCAGAACTGCTACCCGGGCGGCCAGAACAAGAGCGCCCTGCACCTGGACGGGGTGTGCCACAACGTGTCGCTCCAGATCCTGGATACTGGCGAGTATGTCGTCAAAGACGGGATCTGGCAGCTGTGAGCCCAACGCGGGTCATCACGCTGGATGACGTCGATCCCGTTGCGCTGCCGCAGGGCAGCTGGTCCCGGGTGCTGGTCAGCGAGCGCACGGTCACGGGCAATCGCTCGACGATGGGCTACTCGGTATTCAAGCCGGGCATGACGACGGACGATCTTTCCCACGCGGTCGAGGAACTGGCGTTCGTCGTCAGCGGCAGCGGCGCGATCAGGCTGCAGCACGGCGAGATGGCAGTGCAGGCCGGCCAGGCGATGTTCATTCCGGCCGAAGTCTGGCACACGGTGGTCAACGACTCCGCCGAAGACCTGGTGATGGTCTTCTCCTTCCCTTCCCCGGATTACCCGCGCACAGAGCACCGAGAGCCACGCCGGTGATCGACCAGGGCGGAGCCGAGATAGCCCAAGAACAGGCCAGCGCGCACCTGTCGGCGGGTGAGGCCGAGGCGGTGGCGCTGGCGTGCCGGATCCTGGCCCGGCACGGGCACGAGGACCTCACGCTGGGTCACGCGAGCATCCGAGGCCGGGAAGGCAACACGGTCTACATCAAGCGGAAGGGCAAGGCCCTGCACGAGGTGCTGGCCCAGGACGTGATGACGGTATCCCTGGATGAGGAGGACGGGTACCTCACGCCCGGTGCCCACCTGGAGACCGTCATGCACACCGAGGTTTACTGTGCCCGCCCGGATGTCGGCGCGGTCATCCACACTCATCCGCTGTACTCGATCGCGCTGGGTGCGACCAAGCAGGGGCTGGAGACCCTGTCGCACGACGGGCTGCTGTTCCCGCAGGGCGTTCCGGTTTTCGATGGCACCGCCGGCCTGGTGACGACCCCTGCCGATGCCAGGGACGTGGTGCGAGCTCTCGGCGACAGCCGGGCGGTGCTGCTGCGTAACCACGGGATCCTCGTCGTCGGCGAAGACATCCGCTGGGCCGTGCTGGCCGCTTTGACGCTCGAGCGCGCCGCCCGGCTGCAGTTCGTCTCCCGGGTCTTCGGCGACCCGGTGCCGATACCGCGCGAGGTTGCGTCGGAGTTGTCCGCGGCGAAATACCGGGAAGAGTTCGTCGAGGAATACTGGCTGGCGTGGGGCCGCGAGTGCGGCACCTCTCGCGGAGCCCAGCTGTGACCGAGCGCATCACGGCGGTCATCAACGGCAAGCGGTTCGAGGGGGCGGTCGAGCCTTGCCAGCTGCTGCTCGACTTCCTGCGCGGGGACCTGGGGCTGACGAGCGTGAAGCAGTCCTGCGAGGTGCAGGTCTGCGGCGCGTGCACGGTCCTGGTCGACGGCGCTCCCGTCAGCTCCTGCTGCTTTCTGGCCTGCGATATCGACGGCCGTCAGGTGGAGACCGTGGACGGGCTGGTGGGAACGGCCTTCCACCGCGCTGCGGCCGACGCGTTCATGCGTCACGCGGCCGTGCAGTGCGGTTTTTGCACCGCGGGCATGATCCTGACGGCCAAGGCGCTGGCCGGCCGCGGTCTGGCTCGATCCCCCGAGCAGATCAGCCGGGCGATGAGCGGGAACTTGTGCCGGTGCACCGGCTACCGGTCGATCCTGGACGCGGTCACCGAGATCCTCCGCGAGCCCGGCGAAGACCAGCAGATATGAGCGGCGGGACCACGGCGGCGACGCCGGTACGCGGCTCCGCGGCGGCCGTCGGGCGAAGCGTGCCCCGGGCGGACGGGCCGCTCAAGCTGGCGGGGCAGGCGGAGTTCACCGGGGACATCCACGTTCCGGGCATGCTCTACGGCGCGGTCCTGCGGAGCACGGTGGCCCACGCGCGGCTACTCGCGGTCGATACCTCGGCGGCGGCGCAGGTCGGCGGGGTCCACGCCATCCTCACCGGCGCTGACCTGGCCGATCTCGATCCCTTCTACGGCCACGCGCTGCGTGACCGCCCGATAGTGGCCATCGACCGGGTGCGCTTCGTGGGCGAGCCGATCGCCGTGGTCGCTGCCGAAACCCAGGCTGCCGCCGATCTCGCCGCCATCAAGATCGACGTCGATTACGGCCCGCTGCCGGCGGCCACGTCGCTGGCCGCCGCCCTGGCCGCGGACGCGCCCGAAGTGCACGACGGGCCGCTCCGCCCCGGATCAGCGCACGGGCTGGGCAGGCTGCCGGACCGGGACGGCAACGTCTGCTATCGCTATACCTTCGAGCGCGGCAATCTGGACCGGGCCTTCGACGCGGCGGCGGTGATCGTCACCGGGGAGTATCAGTTCCCCGCCGTCTACCAGTACTCGATGGAGACACATACCACGATCGCGCAGTACCGGGGTGATGAGATCACGCTCTGGTCGTCCTGCCAGCACCCGTTCTTGGTCCGGCAGGAGATTGCCGAGTTGTTCGGGCTTCCGCTGGACGCCGTCCAGCTGATCGTGCCGTTCCTGGGCGGCGGGTTCGGCAGCAAGTCCTACACCAAGATGGAACCCATCGCAGTGGCCATCGCGCGCCAGGCGGGCCGCCCGGTCCGGATCCTGAACGCGGTGGCCGAGTCGATGGTCACCACCCGGCGGCACAACATGAGGTGCACGATGCGGACCGCCGCCGCCGCGGACGGCACGCTGCTCGGCCGGGAGGCCGAGGTCTGGCTCGATACCGGCGCGTACGCCGACAACGGCCCGCGGGTGACGGCGACCGCGGGTGACGCCGCACCCGGGCCGTACCGCTGGCAGGCGGTCCGGGTGGGGGCCAACTGCGTCTATACCAACACCAGCCCGGCCGGATCGTACCGGGCATTCGGCGCTACGCACCTGCAGTGGATCGGCGAATCACAGGTTGACGAGGTGGCCCGGCGGCTGGCCATCGACCCGCTCGAGATACGCCGGATCAACCTGCTCCGCCGCGGCGAAGAGGTCCGGCCCGGCGGCAAGCCCTTGGACGCTGACCTGGTGGGCGACGTGGAGAAGGCCGCCGCGGCGATCGGCTGGGACGATGCGCGGCCTGCCTGGTGCGGGCGCGGTATCTCCGTCGGCCTGCTCGCCGCGGGCGCTCATCCGGTCTCGACCGCCACCGTGCGGATGGGCCCGGACGGCGGCGTGAGCGTTCTGGTCGGAACCACCGAGCTTGGCCAGGGGGCTCGCACGGTAATGGCGCAGATCGCGGCGGAGGTGCTGGGAGCGCCCGTGGAACGCGTCACCGTCCGCGGGACGGACACCCGGTATACGCCGTATGACCGGTCGACCGGTGCGAGCAGGTCCACCACGGTGGCCGGGGCCGCGGTGCAGCGGGCGGCGAACGAGGTCCTCGACGCCCTGCTGGAGACGGCCTCGATGGTGCTGGAGTCCGCGCCGTCGATGCTGCGGATCGAGTCCGGTGCCATCGCCAGCGGCGGCCGGTCGGTAACCCATCAGGAGCTCATCCGGGCGCGATTCGGCTTCACCGGCGGCGAGCTTGCCGGTCACGGCCGGGTGCAGCCGGAAGGCGGAAGCGGCTCGTACGCGGAAGGCCCGGTTTTCTGGGAGGTATGCGTAGCCGGAGCCGACGTGCAAGTCGACCCCGCGACCGGCGTGGTGCGCGTGCGGAGGACGTCAAGCGTCGCGGACGTCGGCACGGCTATCAACCCGCAGCTCATCGAGCGCCAGGACGAAGGCGCGACCTTGCAGGGGATCGGGAATGCGCTGTTCGAGGAGATGTGCTTCACCGCCGACGGCGTCTTGCTCAACGACACCCTGCTGGACTACCGCGTTCCCTCTTTTGAGGACATGCCGACGTCTATGACCTGCACGATCGTTGAGAACGCCGACGGCCCCGGGCCGTTCGGGGCCAAGGGGTGCGGGGAGGGAGCCCTGGCGGCCGTCCCCGCGGCCATCGTCAACGCGCTCGCCGATGCCGGCGTGCCGATGCGCGAATTGCCGCTGACGCCGGAGCGGGTCTGGCGGCGGATCCAGGAACTGTCGGGCGAGACAACGGAGATGGGACGATGACGATTCCAGCAGTGTCGGCGGTCGTCGGCGCCGGGACCATGGGTCCTGGCATGGCTGCGGTGCTCGCGCGGTCGGGCTCGGCCGTGCGGCTGACCGATATCAGCGCGGAGGTGCTGGAACGCGCCAAGGGAGCTGCCGAGCTGGCGTCGCAGGTCCTCGACCGCGTCGGCGCGCCGTCGAGCCCGGGCGGCTCGGTCTCCTTCGAGCCCGGGCTGAGCGCCGCGGTGTCCGGAGCGGCCATGGTGCTCGAGGCGGTGCCCGAGCGAATCGAGCTCAAGCGGCAGGTCTTCGCCCAGCTCGAGGAGTATTCAGCGGCGGACGCCATCCTGGCCACCAACACGTCCGGCATCCCGGTTACCGAGATAGCCAGGGACCTGCGGCACCCCGGGCGTGTCATCGGCATGCACTGGTCCAACCCGCCGCACCTCATACCCATGATCGAGGTGGTACCCGGCGAGCTGACCGATCCGGATGTCCGGGCCGAAGTGGTCGGCGCCATCGAGGCATTCGGCTACGAAGCCGTCGTCGAGCGGGAGGTGCCCGGCTTTGTCGAGAACAGGATCCTGTACGCGATCCTGCGCGAGTGCCTGTCGCTGGTCGAGCGCGGAATCGTCTCCCGGTCCGATATGGATACCTGCGTTAAATGGGGTATCGGTTACAAGCTCGCGGTCATCGGGCCGATGCGCTTGCTGGACATGGCCGGGCTTGACATCTACCAGAACGTGGCGTCCTACCTCAACCCTGACCTGTCGGACTCCGCGGAGGTGCCGAAGATTATCACCGAGCTGACCGCGCGCAACCAGCTCGGTATGAAGACCCTCGGTGGCATGTACGCCTATACCGAGGAACAGGTGGCCGAGAAACGCGCGGAGATCGCCGCCGGACTGGTCGCCGTGCGCAAGGTCTTGTCGGGTCTATAGATGCCCCCGAGGCGGAATTGGTGAGCGCGTGAAGCTGCCGCCGTTCGTCCTGCACCGGCCGCGCTCGGTCAGCGAGGCCAGCCGGGTCATGATCGACCTGGGTGACGAAGCCGCGATGTACTGCGGCGGCACTGAGCTGCTCCTGGCCATGAAGCTGGGGCTTGCCGATTACGCCCACCTGGTCGACCTGAAACGGATCGATAGCCTGCGCGAAATAGCAGAGCAGGGCGATGGCCTGCGGATCGGCGCGGCGGTCACTCACTACGGGCTGGAGACGTCAACACGGCTCCGGGCGCGCTATCCGGAAATGGCCGCGATGCTGTCCAAGGTGGCCAACCTCAGGGTCCGGTGCACGGGGACGCTCGGCGGCAATCTCTGCTTTGCCGATCCGCACTCCGACCCCGCGACGTTCCTTGTCGCGGCCGGCGCCTTTCTGCTGTGTCAGAAAGGCGCCGAGACCAGGCGCGTCGGCGCACGCGAATTCTTCCAAGGGCCTTATCAGACCGTGCTGGAGCCGGGGGAGGTGCTCGTCGCGGTGGAACTCCCGGCCCGGCCCGCCGGGACCGGGATGGCCCACGTCCGCATGAAGCTGCACGAGCGCCCGGTGGTGACCGTGGCCGCGAGCGTGCAGCTGACCGGCGGCGTCGTGACGCAGGCGCGGCTTGCCGTCGGATCTGCTGTCCCCCGCCCGGTGGCGGTTCAGGCGGCCGGCACCGTGGTCGGCGCGGGCCTGGCCGAATTCCCTGCCCGCACCGTCGAGTGTGCGCAGCAGGCCGCCTCGGAGTGTACGTTCACCGACGGCGGCGACTGCTCGCCCCAGTACCTGGAGCATCTGGTCCAGGTCCTCTCCGGGCAGGCGCTGTCGGCGGCGGCTTCGGCCGCGAACGACAACGCGCGGGCGGGCCGCTAGCCCGGGCCGGCCGGAGGTGCCCTCGGTCGGGTGCTGGCTAAGGGGAGCTGACCAGGCTGCCCGCTTCGAGCAATTCGCCGGGATCTGATGAGGCCGCGGCGGCGTCGTGATCCAAGGACTCTTGCAGCCGCTGCGCCGGTACCTGGACGTGCGCGGCCGTCAGCTCGCAGGCCTTATCCGCGTCCCCCAGCCGGACCGCCGCCAAGATCGCGCGATGCTCGGCTACCGAGCTGCTCAAGCTGCCCCGCAAGGCCAGCGTCCGGGCCTGGAAGCGGCTGATCTCGCCGCCCAGCCGATGGTGCACCTCCTGCAGCTTCTTATTCCCGCTCAGCTGGCAGAGCAGCTCGTGGAACGCGACGTTCGCGGCGAAGAATTCGGCGACCCGGTCCTTCCTGGCGAACTCGGCCATGCGGTCGACAAGCTCGTCCAGGCGCTCCAGGTCGGACTGCGTAGTCTTCGGGACCGCGAGGCGCACGGCCATGACTTCCAGCGCCTCCCGGACCTGGTACGCATCGATGAGCTCCTGCGGGGTGAGCGAACGGACCTCGGCGCCCCGGCGCGGCCGGACGGTCACCAGCCCCTCGGCTGCCAGCCGGCCCATGGCCTCCCGGATCGGTCCCCTGCTCACCGCCAGCTCACGCGACAACGCCACCTCGGACAGCTCGGTCCCGGGGGGAAGCTGGTCCTCCAGGATCTGCTGCCGCAGGTGCCGATAGACGCGCTCCCACAGTGTGAGGTTGTCGAACGCCGGAGCCACGTGATCACCTTATCGTCAGTCGTACCATTGCGCCCGCATCAAGCTGCTTTGTATGATGCGAAGAGTCAACAGTCAAAATCTAACACGTAAGGCACACGACGGGCGAGCAGCGTTACCGCCTCCCGCCGTCGTTAGCTGCCGGCACCGCCTGTGGCAAGTGCAGCCCCGTGGCGCGGTAAAGGGCTTCCCGCTCCGGGGCGTCAGATCACTTGCGAGACGAGGAGCATGCCATGCGCGATCCGGATTTCACACTCGCGGGCGGGCCGACGACTGTGTACCCCGCGGTACTGGCCGCGCTCAGCAAGCCCGTGACCCACCACTACGATCCCACGTTCCTGGAGACCTTCCGTCGCACGGAAACCAAGGTGGGCCAGGTTTTCGGCACTTCTCAAGAGATCATCCTGCTGCAGGGCGAGGCCATGCTCGGCCTCGAGGCTGCGGCGCGCTCGCTGGTCCGCCCCGGCATGCCGGTACTGAATCTGTCCTCCGGCGTCTACGGCCACGGGATGGGCCTTTGGCTGGAGAGCTTCGGAGCTCAGGTCCACCAGCTCGAGGTTCCCTACCACGAGGTCGTCGACCCGGATGCGGTGGCCGCGTTCCTCGACGCGCACCCGGAGATTGAGCTGCTGTGCGTGGTTCACTCCGAGACCCCTTCGGCCACGCTCAACGACTGCTCCCGGATAGGCCCGATCGCGCGGGCCCATGGTGTCCTGACGCTGGTCGACTGCGTGTCCTCATTCGGTGGCATGCCCGTCGACCCGGACGCCTGGCAGATTGACGTAAGCGTCGCCGCCGCGCAAAAGTGCCTTGGCGCCCAGCCTGGTATGTCACTCATAGCCGTGAGCCCGCAGGCCTGGGCCGCCATCGAACGCAATCCGGTGGCTCCCCGCGACTCGTTCTTGTCGCTGCTGGACTGGCGCGACCGCTGGCACGGGAAGGGGCAGTTCCCGTATACCCCGTCGGTCAGCGACGTTTACGGCGTCGAAGCCGGCTGCGACCGGTGGCTCGCGGAGGGGCGCGAGGCAGCATTCGCCCGGCACGAGACCGCGGCGCGCATGTGCCGGGCCGGCGCCGAGGCGATGGGCCTGCGGCTGTGGCCGGCCCGCGAGGCCATCATGTCGACCTGCGTCACAGCCATAGCGCTTCCCGCAGATCTCGACCAGGAGGCCGTTTGCAACCACGTCCGGGCACGGTACGACGTGATGATCTCCGACAGTGAGGGCGCGGGGAATCTCGTTCGCATCGGACACATGGGACCCACGGCGAGCGCACTCCATCCGATCGTGGGGCTGGCGGCGCTGGGCAGGTCGCTGGCTGATCTGGGCGCACCAGTACGGATCGGGGACGGTCTAGAGGCGGCGCTTGCCGTGCTCGCGGAAAGCAGAAGGACGATGTCATGACACGGATCGACGAGACCGCCACCGCTGCCAGCCGCCCGCGGGCGGCGGAGATCGAGAATTACTCGATTCAGCCGATCCCCGATGATCAGCGGCACGGCACGGTCGGGCAGCAGTGGCGGTTGTGGTACGCGTGTAACGCGAACTTTTTCTGCGTGGTGCTGGGGTCGTTCGCGGTGCTGCTGGGGCTGAACTTGTTCTGGGCGATCATCGCGATCGTGGTGGGGTCGGTGATCGGCGGGGTGCTGACCGCGCTGCACGCGGTGCAGGGGCCGCGGCTGGGGGTGCCGCAGATGATCCAGTCGCGGGGCCAGTTCGGGTTCTACTTCGGCGTGGTGCTGTTCGTGATGGGGATCGTGCTGGACGTGGGGTACATGGGCGGCGGGCTGGTGGTCGGCGCGCAGTCGCTGCAGGGGGTGATCCCGGGGCTGCCGGTGCAGGCCTGGATCGTGATCTTCGCGGTGCCGTGCGTGGTGCTGGCGATCTGGGGGTACCGGCTGATCCACGCGGTGCAGCCGTACCTGGTGGTGATCATGACCGGGGTGTGGATCGCGATGGTGGCGCTGGTCATCTCCTCCGGGGACCACCTGGCCAAGGGGATGGGCGGCACCCACCTGGCCAGCTTCCCGGTCTTCCTGGTGGTGGTCGGGCTGTTCTTCATGAACCAGCTCAGCTGGGCGATCTACGTCTCGGATTACTCCCGGTACATGCCCAAGGACACCTCCGGGCCGCGGATCTTCACCGCGGTGGCGGTCGGCTCCACGCTGTCCACGGTGCTGTTTTGCGCGCTCGGCGCCTGGGTCACCGCGATCTCCCCGGCCGCGTCCTCCCCGGTCACCGTCATCGCCACCGTGGCGGGCAAGTGGGTGCTGTGGTTCTCCGCGCTGTCGCTGGTGGCCGGCGCGGCGATGAACGCCTACACCGGCATGCTGTCCTGGGAATCGGTCCGCTCCACCTGGCAGAAAGTCAGCCTGTCCCGGCTCGCCCGGGTGGCCGGGGTGCTGCTGATCGCCGGCATCTCCCTGGTCCTGGCGCTGCTGGGCTGGCGGTCCTTCGTCACCACCTTCAGCAACTTCCTCAGCGTGCTGCTGTTCGTGTTCGTGCCCTGGTCGCTGATCAACCTGGTCGACTTCTACCTGGTCCAGCGCGAACGCTACGACGTGCCCTCGTTCTACACCCCCCGCGGCATCTACGGCGCCTGGCGCTGGGTCGCGGTCATCCCCTACCTGATCGCCTGCGGCGTGGAACTGCTCTTCGTCGACCAGACCGACCTCAAAGGCCCCCTGGTCAACGCCCTCGGCGGCGCCGACATCTCCTGGATCGTCGGCGGCGTCGTCGCCGCCGCCGGCTACCTCATCGCCGTCCGCATCGCCGGCCGCGGCGCCCAGCTACCCGCCACCCAGCTCACCGGAGCCAGCAGGTAGGCC
>JASIGD010000419.1 GCA_030045295.1 Streptosporangiaceae bacterium | reverse complement strand
CCCGGCGGCATCGTGCAGGCCACCTACAATGGCTATCCGCTGTATACCTACGCCGGTGACAATGGACCGGGCGATACCGCAGGCAACGGCGTTGGCGGCGTATGGCATGTGATCACCGGCGATGTGCTGACGTCCTCGGTGCCGAGCGGGACGGGCGGCTCGGGCGGGTCAGGAGGGTCAGGCGGCTCCGGCGGCTCCGGCGGGTCAGGCTGGTAAGCCGGGCGCGGCAGGGCAAAACACGAGCGCGAACTGGCCTGGCTCTGTCCGCGGCGAGGCCAGTTCGCGCGTTGCGTGTCGTGGCCGGTCAATCCAGGCCTCCACGTGACGTTCTCCATTACACGTGACGCTCTCCATAACTGATGCTGCTGTCCCGTATGCAGGGAGTCCCACGTCAGGCGGGCCGGTGGGACGCGGGACAGGATCAACGGCCCATGCCTTCTGTCCGTGGCCATGAGATACCGCAACTTGGCCATTGACATCGCCAGCGGGTGACGGCAACAGCCGTTCGGGCTGTGAGGCGCCGGGCTCGGCCTGCCGATCGCGCGCGGCATCGTCGAGGCCCATTCTGGGCAGATCGGCGTGCGCAACGCCGGCCCCGGCTGCCAGTTCCTCATCACGCTGCCATTGGCCCGGCCAGACGTGTCCGCCGCTACCGGTCTCACCTCAACACACCGCCTGGCCAGCTGAGCGGAGGAGGTCACCCCGAGGTCACCCCCCAGCCTGCGCAACGCCCGACGCGTGGTGGCTATCACCTGGTGCCTGCACCCATGGGCGTTCGGCCTGCCCTCAGCCGGCTGATGGACCCCAGGCGCACGAGGCGGCGCGGACCGTTCGCTGGAGATCTTAAATCTTTATTACAAAACTGACGGTGGCGCGTTCTTATTATACACGGCGCAGACGGGTCCCGTTTCAGTATGTGCAATCGATATCGTGTCGTAATTTTCCGATATACGCACGTTAATCAGCCAGGCAGCGAAACTGGAGTCGTGAGGACGCGTTCCGCCGTGGCGGCTGACCACCCCTAGGGGGTTTCCGTGCGGCCGATAACGTGCATTCTCGTTCAGCTTGCCCGCAGGGCAGCGTAGAGTGTTAAGGAACGAGGAACTAGCTCACCTGCCCAGGTCACCGCGTACCTGGCTAGCCAGGGCGACCGCCATAGGCATTAATCTGGGGGGCCTTTTCCATGCCTGCAGAATTTCAGGCTCGGGGATCTGCGGGCTAAAACTAATAGACATAATTTAGGCAAATCCCTCGCGCTTTCGTACCTTAGCTGCCACCATCAGGTTTCAGAGCGACCAGCGTTTAGGCGGGGATTGCTCTACCAAGAGGGCCATAGGGCGCACACGCCGTTACCGGGATGCTGGGACGGAGACGATGAACTCAACGAAGGGTTTCCGCAAGGCGAAGGGGGACTTTCCGCGCAGAGCCGCAGTCGCGGCAGTGCTCGTCGTGGTCACGATGAGCACTGCCGCCCTGTGGGCCATCGCTGCGAGCGGCTCCGGTACACCTTCCGCCTCATCCTCGCATCCGGCCAGGGCCGGGGCATCGGTCTCGCTGGCCGGCCTGGCCCTTACCGTCGCCGGAATGCTGGTCGCCTTGATGGTCGTGGTGCTGACGGTCGACTACGGCCGCCGCCGGATCGCTCGCCGACGGGGCAGCGGCCGACGGGGCGGCGCGCACGCCGAGGCATCCGCGCCCAGGACCGACGGTGCCACCAGGTCCGTCACTGGCCCTTCCGCGCTGAACAGGCCTGGCGCACGACGTGAACCATCGTCCGCGCCCTCGCGGTCCGGATGGGATGCGAGCCTTACGCCCGGCGTTGGCCTGGCCGGCACGGGTGCGGCGTGACTTCGCTCTCCCGTGCGAACCGCACCCCGGGCGCGGACCTTGCTCAGCAGCCGGGCCGGCGGCCCCGCGAGGGGCGGAGCTGGCCCTGCCGAGCAGCGGCCCTGCACGAGGACCAGGTCCTGGCCAGCCCAACGCGCCTGGGGCGCACGACGACCTGCGTACGCCGTAGGAGCCGATCCCGATGGCCAAACCGCATTGGACACCAAAACCTGAGAAAACCCTCGAAGGGAGTTCCGATATGACCTACGTCATCGCGCTGCCCTGCGTCGACCTGCTGGACAAGACCTGCATCGACCAGTGCCCCGTCGACTGCATCTACGAGGGCGAGCGCATGCTCTACATCCACCCGGACGAATGCGTGGACTGCGGCGCATGCGAGCCGGTGTGCCCGGTCGAGGCGATCTCCTCCGAGACTGACGTGCCCGCCCCGTGGAAGGGCTTCTACCGGGTCAACGTCGAGTTCTTTGACGATCTCGGCTCACCGGGCGGCGCGTCCGGAATCGGCAAGATCGGCAGGGATCACCCGGCCGTGGCCGCGCTGCCCCCCCAGAGGTAAGCGTCCGGCACGGTGACGATACCCGACGGTTAACGGCAACGAGCGGGAAGGAAGGAGAGTCGAGGTGGCCCACAACACTGCTGCTAGACGGACGGGCAAAAGCCCGGCCGCGGACGACTACCAATCGGTCCCGTACGGCCAGGACATCTACGCGCCAGGCCAATACCCTGACGCTGCCATCGATACCCGGAAGGCGGAAAAGGAGCCGGCGGGTGGCTGGCAGCCGAAGCAGCGGGCAGCGAAGAGTCGTGTGGACCAGTGGATGGAGGTGGAGTTCAAGTTCGGCGGCTCCCGGATCAAGCGGAAGGCAGTCGCGCTTGTCCTGCTCGGCGCCCCTGCGCTGGTCCCCCTGTTCTTCATGTCGCCTGCGCTCATCACGCTGAACAGCAACACCTTCTCCGTGTCGGTCGACGACACGCTGGGGACCGGGGCCGAGATCTGCCTGTTCATGTGCCTGCTGGTCACTCCCCTGGTCACGCTGACCGGGCAGCACTGGTTCATCCCGCTGCGGCGCTGGTACGGGATCATGATGGCGTGCTGCGCCATCGGCGACGCCGCCGCTGCCGGGATCACCGATAACTTCGCCGGAGGCGTGTTCGGACGGCTGGCCGGACATTCTTTCGTGCTCATGGGATTCCTGATGGTGATGCTAGTCATCCCGCTCCTGCTCACAGGTAACCCGTGGGCCCAGCGCAAGCTCGGCCGGTACTGGAAGCGGCTGCACCGGCTCATCTATGTCATCTGGGGGCTGCTCGCCGCCCACCTGATCCTGCTGGAGGGATTCGGGTTCGAGAGCGGGTCAAATGGCTCCGGCTTCGCCGGTGACGGTGATCCCGTCTTCCATCAGCGCCTTTACCAGTACTCAGCGTGCAGCCTCTTCCTCCTCGTCCTCAGGCTGCCGCCGGTCAAGCGCTGGATCGTCGCTCGCCAGAAGGAAGGCCGGAACTGGCTGGTATGGGTAACCGTCCTGCCGCTCCTCGCGCTTTTCGTGCTCGGCTTTACCTTCATCCTCAACGAGGAGATCTTCAAGGGAATCAACTCCTTCACCGAACACCCCAGCGCCGAATAAGACAGCGACCGTCATCACCTGGACGGGCGGCGGCGCGAAACTGCCGCCCGCCAGCGGGACGGGTGAGGAGAGGGATTTGATGAGTGAGACATACGCCGCCAAGATTCACGCCACAGGCAGCCGGGATCAGACAAGAACTGGCGGGGTCATACTCATGGTTGCTAGCTCCGTGGCTGCCGTCTTGGTGATCGTGGGCCTGGTCTACGCAGCGGGTGCCAGCGGGCGCCATAAGGCCGCGCTTGCCGCCGTCGGCTGCGAGCC
>JASIGD010000418.1 GCA_030045295.1 Streptosporangiaceae bacterium | reverse complement strand
GAGGCCATCATGCGCTGCCGCGAGCGCCTGACCCTGAATGTCGCCCCCCTGCTGGCCGTCGAAGAGATGACCCTCTCCCTGGTCGAGGGCTAAGCCCCGGCCCTGGGTCAGGCCGCCTAGCAGGAAGAAGAGGCTTGCCCGGGGCGCGCACCACCGTTCGTTCGGGCCAAAGGAAAGACAACCGGGCTCCGCGGGGGGATTCGGTCCGCGCGGCGGGCACCGTAGTCTGGCCTTGTGGGCATGATGATGGCGGTCAGCTTCGAGCGGTACGGGCGGCTGTACTACCTCGACCCGGGCGCGTACTCGCCGGCGATCGGCGACAAGGTGCTCGTGCCCACCGACTCCGGTCCCGAGGTGGCCGAATGCGTGTGGGCGCCGCAGTGGGTGTCCGAGGACATCGACGGGCTGCCGGTCTGCGCGGGCCTGGCCGGGGAAGAAGACCTGGCGCGGGACGAGGAGAACCGCCGGCGGCGGGCGGAGGGCCGGCTGGCGGCGCGCAGGCTGATCAGGGAGCACGGGCTGCCGATGAAGGTCACCGCCGTCGACTACATCGGGCCGGAGAACGTGTTCGTCGTGTACTTCGGCGCGCCGCACCGGGTGGACTTCCGCGCCCTGGTGCGGGACCTGGGCGGGCGGCTGCGCGCGCGGGTGGAATTGCGGCAGATCGGACCTCGGGACGAGGCCCGGCTGCAGGGCGGGATCGGCCCGTGCGGGCGCGACCTGTGCTGTGCCACCTTCCTGAAGGACTTCGAGCCGGTGTCGGTCCGGATGGCCAAGGACCAGGAACTGCCGGTGAACCCGCTGCGGATCGCCGGGGCGTGCGGCCGGCTGATGTGCTGCCTGAAGTACGAGCATCCGCTGTACCAGGATTTCCGCAAGGACGCCCCGCCGGTCGGCGCCGCCGTTACCTCGCCCGCCGGGCCGGGAACGGTCATCGGGCACAACGTTCCCGCGGACACGGTGGTGGTCAAGCTGGCCGCGGACGGGCGGGCCTGCGCGTGCCCGAAGGCCAGCGTGTGCGGGTCCCGGCAGGCCTACGAGGCGATGCACGGCAGGTCGAGATCCGGTAGCCGCGGAAGGGCGGCGCAGGGGGACGAGTGAGCGCGGATGCGGCGAGCTGCCGGCGAAGATCGTCCTGGTGGGTAGCTGCCGCCGTCTCACTCGCCGTCGCCGCGAGCGGATGCTCGGGCAGCGCGGCCGGGGCTGTTCCAGCCCCTGAGCCCTCGACGCTGGCCGGCTACTACGCGCAGCGGCTGGACTGGCAGCCCTGCGACAACGGCTTCCAGTGCGCCAAGCTGGTCGTGCCCTTCGACTACGCCAGGCCTGGCTGGCGGCGGTTCACGCTGCCCGTGATCAAGCTGCCCGCGGCTGATCCGTCCCGGCGGATCGGCGCGCTGGTGATCAACCCGGGCGGGCCGGGCGGGTCGGGGGTGCAGTACGCGCTCGGCGCCCGGGCCGAGTTCCCCGCCGCGGTGCTCGCGCGCTTCGACATCGTGGGATTCGATCCGCGCGGCGTCGGCGGCAGCCAGCCCGCGCTGACGTGCATGACCGGACCGCAGCTCGATCGGTACTTCGCCACCGACGACGAGCCGTCGGATGCGGCGCAGCTCGCTGAGGTGGTCGCGGAGAGCAAGCTGTACGCTGCCCAGTGCGCCCGGAATTCGGCCGCGCTGCTGCCGTACGTGGGTACGCAGAACGCAGCACGCGACCTGGACGTGCTTCGGTCCGCCCTGGGCGAATCGAAACTCACCTTCCTCGGCAAGTCATACGGAACGTACCTGGGTGCTTGGTACGCGCAGCTTTTTCCCGGCCGGGTCCGGGCGCTGGTCCTGGACGGCGCCGTGGACCCGGACGCGCCGTCGCTGCAGCTCGATATCACGCAGGCGGAGGGATTCCAGGTGGCGTTCGGGTCGTTCGCGAAGTGGTGCATGACGTCGGCGACGTGTCCGCTGGGCCACGACAGGCCGGTCAGCAGCGCGGTAGCGAAGGTCCAGGGCCTGATCACCCGGGCCAACTCGGTACCGCTGGCCAACCATCTGGCAGACGGGCAGGTCGCAGACGGCGCGATGCTGGTGAACGGCGTGGCCGCCGCGCTGTACAGCAAGTCATTCTGGCCCGACTTGCGGACCGCGCTGGCCAGCGCGTTCGCGGGCGACGGCACCGATCTGGTCGAGCTGGCCAATTACCTGTACGAGCGGAACCCCAACGGGACCTACAGCAACCTCGCCGACGCCGACACCGCTATCAGCTGCCTGGACCGGCCCTGGCCCCGTTCCCTGGCCGCCTGGCAGTCGGCGGCGTCTACCGCCGCGCGAGACGCGCCGCTGTTCGGCGCGCCGTTTGTCTGGGGCAATCTAGCCTGCGCCTATTGGCCGGTCCCGTCCTACCCGCTGCCCTCGATCCGTGCTCGTGGCGCGCCGCCAGTCCTGGTCGTCGGGACGCTGCGGGACCCGGCCACGCCCTACAGGTGGGCGCAGGCGCTGGCGGGCGACCTGTCGTCTGGGGTGCTGCTCGGCTGGAACGGCGACGGCCACACCGCCTACGGCGAGGGCAGCGCCTGCGTGGACACGATCGTGAACAACTACCTGATCAGCCTGTCCGTCCCCCGCAGCGGGACAGTCTGCCAGTGATTGCGGGGTCTCTTACCGGCGGCCGGCACTGTAACGCGGCGGCGTGGCGCGGGACTGAAAGGCGCAAGCCTCAGCCGCCGATTCGGTGAGGAGCTTTGAGTGAAAGTACCGTTTCGCCTCGGGACGGCGGTTGCGCTAACGGCCGTGGCCATGGGCTCGGCCGTGGCCGCGAGCGTGCCGCTCGCCGGGTCGGCCCTGGCGGGCGGTGAGAGGATCGTGGCCTCCTGAACCGTGCCGGTTCCGGGGCAAGCCGGCCCCGGCTTGGTATTGGGCAGCGGTCGGCTCGCCCTATTCTTTCCGTGATGGATTCGGATGGAGAGCTGCTGCTTCGCCTGCGTTCGGGGGACGAACGGGCGTTCGTCAGCCTGGTGGAGCGCTACCACGAGCCGATGCTGCGGCTCGCAGTGTCGTTCGTGCCCAGTCGCGCGGTCGCCGAGGAAGTCGTCCAGGACACGTGGCTGGCGTTGCTTCGCGGCCTGGACGGGTTCGAAGGCCGCGCATCCCTTAAGACCTGGTTGTTCCGCATTCTCGTCAACCGGGCGCGGACGACGGGCACGCGGGAAAATCGCAGCGTCCCCGTTGCGGACCCGGAGCCGGCGGTCGACCCGTCACGGTTCGATGCTTCCGGCGGCTGGGCCGATCCGCCGGAGCACTGGATCGAGGCAGCCGAAGGCCGCATGGAGGCGGGCAAGCTCGCCGACCGCATCCGGATCAGGATAGATGAGCTGCCCGCCCGCCAGCGGGAGGTCGTGATCCTGCGTGACGTCGAGGAGATGAGCAGCGAAGAGGTCTGCTCCGTGCTGGCCATCAGCGAAGTCAACCAGCGGGTCCTGCTGCACCGGGGCCGCAGTCGGCTCCGGCAGCTGTTCGAGGATGAGTTCCGGGAGGTGCGATGAGACTCCTGTCTGCGTTCCGGAGCCGTGATCTTGTGTGCCAGCAGGCCGTCGAGCTGGTGACGGACTATCTGGAGGGCACGCTCTCCCGGCCCGCCAGGCGGCGCTTCGAGGCGCACCTGGCCGGCTGCCCGCACTGTACCGAGTACCTGGCGCAGATGCGCGAGACCATCAGTCTCACCGGGCGTCTGGCCCCCGAAGACCTGACTCCGCGGATGCGGGACGAGTTCGTTGACCTGTACCGGCGGTGGAAGTCCGAACAGCAGTAAGACGCGGGCCGCCGCCCCGGTGATGAGGGTCAGGCGGTCGGCGCCGCGGCCCAGCCCGACCACCGCCCGACCGTCACCGCCAGCACCGGACCCGTCGGCGGAGCCTGGCGGTACTGCCAGTAGCGGTCCGCCAGCAGCCTCAACGGCCCCGCCATCTCCCGCTGGCCGGCCAGTATCGCCGCCCTGCCGTCGGCGCGGGCCCACCACAACGTCTCCCAGTCGTCGGAGTACTCGTCGGCGAGCATGGTCACCCATGGGTTCTCGCCGACGTTCCGCAGCCGCTTTAGGCTCGTGCCGGACTTCGGCTTCTGGTCGACCGCCGTGTAGATGGTGTCGTCCTCGATCGCGAAGGTGACCACTACCACGTGCGGCCGCCCCCGGGCGTCAGCGGTTCCCAGCCGGGCAACGGGCACAGTCGCGAACCGGGTCCTCGCCTCGCCTTCGGGAAGCCTCACGGTGAGGATATTACGGTCCTGCATGCTGCTTGCCAGGCCGGGGCGTGGCCCACGCTTCCGGTAGACTCGTCGGGTCGCCCAGTCGGGCGGCGTGCCGCCTTAGCTCAGTCGGTCAGAGCGACGCACTCGTAATGCGTAGGTCATCGGTTCGATTCCGATAGGCGGCTCAGTTATATCTGCAGGCCAGAGGCATATTTCGCTATGTTGTCCAAGGTTGCGGACGGTAGTCGTGGAACGGGTGACCCGTTCCACGAACGCGACAAACACGACATATCACCACATCGGATCCCATAGCAGATTGCACTCGAAGCTCTCATCGCACAGTGAGAGCCCGGCGGCAGTTAATGAAGGTAACCGCTGGGCGCTGACCGCAGAGCATGGTCGACCATCCGGCAGCAGGGGCGCGCGTAGCCGCCGTTAGGGTCGGGATCAGGAGGCCCGGCGGTCATCTGCTCGGGCGTGCAGATCGGGTCGTTCTGGGGTGCCTGTGCCGGATGGGCGG
>JASIGD010000417.1 GCA_030045295.1 Streptosporangiaceae bacterium | reverse complement strand
ACCGTTGCGCCGCCCTGACGGCACGGATCGCACCCGTATCCGACCGGCTGCGGCGCGGCGCCTGGAAGGCCTGGTTTGTTCCTGCTGCCGCAGCGACGCGCCAAGACGGCCGCGCCGGAACCCCGTAAGACGCTGCCGAGCCGGCTCACAGCGGGATGTTCGCGTGCGTGCCCTTGAGCTGAGGGGCCTCGGCGATGGCGCGGGCTATCTCCTGCCGCGTCTGGCTGGGGTCGATGATCGCGTCGATGACGCCGACGTCCACGCCGCGCTGCAGGCCTCCGGCGGTGGCCGCGTACTCGGCGGCCAGTTCCGCCTCGGCCTCGTGCAGCTGCTCCGGCGGCACCGAGGCGAGCGCGCGACGGTGCAAGATGCGGACCGCGGCGACCGGGCCCATCACGGCGATCTCCGCGTCGGGCCAGGCGTAGACCTTGGTCGCGCCCAGTGAGCGGGAGTTCATGGCGATGTAAGCCCCGCCGTACGCCTTGCGCGTGACCAGCGTCACCCGGGGGACCGTAGCCTCGGCGAACGCGTGCAGCAGCTTGGCTCCGCGGCGGACCACGCCGTCCCATTCCTGGCCGACGCCGGGCAGGTATCCCGGGGTGTCCACGAGTACCACGAGCGGCACGCCGAACGCGTCGCACATCCGGACGAAGCGCGCGGCCTTCTCGGCCGACGCGGTGTCCAGGCAGCCGCCGAGCCGCATCGGGTTGCTGGCCACTACTCCGACCGTGCGCCCGGCCAGGCGGCCTAGGATCGTCACGATGTTCGGCGCCCACCGGGGATGCAGCTCGACGCCCGGCGTGTCGAGGAGCTTGTCGGTCAGCAGGTGCACGTCGTAGGCGCGGCGCGCGGAGTCAGGCAGCAGCCCGGAAAGGTCGCGGTCCTGGTCGTCGTCCGCCGAGATCTTCCCCTGGTCGCTGAGCATGGCCGCAACCTGGCGGGCACGGTCAAGGGCCTCCGCGTCGGTTTCCGTCACCACGTGCACCACGCCGGAGCGGCGGCTGTGCGGCTCAGGCCCGCCGAGCCGCTCCATGTCCACGTCCTCACCGGTCACCGACCGCACCACGTCCGGGCCGGTAACGAAGATGCGTCCCTGGCCGGACAAGATCACGATGTCGGTCAAGGCCGGCCCGTAGGCGGCGCCGCCGGCTGCCGGGCCCAGGACCACGGAGATCTGCGGCACCCGCCCGGAGGCGGCCGTCATCGCCGCGAAGACCGTTCCCACCGCGTGCAGGCTGGCCACGCCCTCGGCCAGCCGGGCACCACCGGAATGCCACAGCCCCACGATCGGAACTCCCCGCGAGACCGCCTCGGCATAGGCTCCGACGATCGCCGCGCAGCCCGCGCTGCCCATCGCGCCGCCCTGCACCCGCGGATCGGAGGCGAACGCCACCGCGCCCGCGCCGTGCACCAGCCCCACGCCCGCGACCACTCCGCTCCGGTCGTCCCCGCCCGTCGGCAAGAGCTTCAGCGTGCCGGGATCGAACAGATCCGCCAGCCGTGCCCGCGGGTCGCGCGGCATCCCCGCGCGGTGCCCGGGGGAGGCGTTCCCCTGGGCCGGCCCAGCGGGCCGGAACGCCGCCGGCGACGGAACGGCCGCAGCGCCGGGGCTCGAATCCAGAACGGTCATCGCAGCTCTCCTCTACGTCAGGCCCGAAGCACGGGACGAAACGCGCTCGGTCAGGGGGCGGTGAAAACCAGTGACACGTTGTGGCCGCCGAAGCCGAACGCGTTGTTCAGCACCGCCATCGGCTCCGACCCCCGCTTGCTCAGCGGCCTCGGCTCGATGGCCACGTCGACCGGCACGCCGTCGTCGAGGTCATCCAGGTTGATGGTGGGCGGCGACACGTGCTCGCGCAGGGCCAGGACGGCGGCCACGGACTCGACGGCGCCCGCGCCGCCGAGCAGGTGCCCGGTCATCGATTTCGTGGACGTCACGACCACGCCGTCGACCGCCGGACCCAGCGCCCTGGCCAGCGCCTGCGCCTCTAGCACGTCGCCTTCCGGCGTCGACGTGGCGTGCGCGTTCACGTGCACCACCTGCGCCGGCTCGACCCGCGCGTCGGCCAGGGCCCGGCCGATCGCCGCCACCACGCCGGCCCCGTCGGGAGCCGGGTGCGCGATGTGATACGCGTCCGAGGAGTAGCCGGCCCCGGCCGCGATGGCGTGCACCACCGCGCCACGCTGCCGCGCGTGCGCCAGCGATTCAAGCACCAAGATGCCGGCTCCCTCGCCGAGCACGAACCCGTCCCTGGCCCTGTCGAACGGCCGCGACGCCCGTTCCGGCTCGTCGTTGCGGGTGGACATGGCGCGCATCACCGCGAACGCGGCGATGTTCAGATCCATGATCGCCGCCTCGGTGCCGCCCGCGACAACCACGTCGGCCCGGCCGGAACGGATCATGTCGATCCCGTAGCCGATCGCCTCGGCTCCGGACGCGCATGCGCTGACCAGTGAGTGCGCGCCCGCGTGCGCCCCGAACTCCATGCTGATCCAGCCGGCTGACCCGTTCGGCATCAGCATCGGCACGGTGTACGGCGAGATGCGTGACCAGCCCTTCGCCCTGAGGATGTCGTAACCGGCGATGGTCGAACCGATGCCGCCGATCCCGCTGGTGACCGCCACCCCGATCCGTTCCGGATCCGCTTCAGGCGCCCCGGCGTCCGCCCACGCCTCGCGCGCGGCAGCCAGCGCGAACTGCTCGCAGCGGTCCATCCGGCGCGCCTGCACGCGGCCCACGACCTCGGCCGGGTCGGTGGTCGCCGGCGCGGCGATCCGCACCGGCAGCTCCTCCGCCCACGGCTCGGTCAGGCGCCGTACGCCGCTTTGCCCGGCCAGCATCGCCGCCCAGGTCGACGGGACGTCCCCGCCAAGCGGGGTGGTCACGCCGAGCCCGGTGACGACGACGGTTTCGCGCTCTACGGTCACGCCGAGCCCCCGGCGTTTTTGGCGACGTAGTTCACCACATCCTGGACGGTGCTGAGGTCCTTGAGCTGGTCGTCCGGTATCTCGACGCCGAACTTGTCCTGAGCCGCGACGGCGATCTCAACCATGGACAGCGAGTCGATGTCAAGGTCGTCGACGAAGCTCTTGCTCGGGGTCACCTCGTCCGCGGGGACGCCGGCGATCTCCTCGATGATTTCACCAAGCCCGGCGAGGATCTCCTGCTCTGTCATGGCCATTTGCTCCTTGTCATGATCTGTGTGTGTCGTATGCCTGCCCTGGGGCAGTGACGGGTGTGCGTCCCGTCTGCCCTGCTCCGCGCCGGCGGCCGGCCGGCTCGCAGCAGGGCGCGGCTAGGGTAGCGTGATCACCTGCGCCGCGTAGCACATCCCCGCGCCGAATCCGAGCAGCAAGGCCGGCGAACCCGACTTGAGATCGCCGCGCTCCGCCATCCGCGCCAGCGCCAGCGGTATCGACGCCGAAGACGTGTTGCCCGCGTGCACGATGTCGTCCGCCACGCGCTCCCGCGGCACGCCGACCCTGCGCGCGATGGCCTCGATGATCCGCAGGTTCGCCTGATGGGGCACGAACGCCGACAGGTCACTCACGGCCACTCCAGCCCGCTCACAGGCTTGCGCCGCGATGGGATCCAGCGCCGTGGTGGCCCACCGGAACACCGCCTGGCCCTCTTGGTACATGTAAGAGCGACGGTCCGCGATCGCGATCCTGTCGGCCATATCGCCGGCGCTGCCCCAGGCCACCGGGCCGATGCCCGCAGGCTCGCCGTCCGCGACCGGGCCGATCACCGCCGCTCCCGCGCCGTCGGCGAAGATGATGCAGGTCGACCGGTCGGTGGGGTCGATCCACGCGGTCATCTTCTCCGACCCGATCACCAGCACGTGCCGGGCCGTGCCCGCCCTGATCGCGTCGGAGGCGTTCGACAGCGCGTAGCAGAAGCCCGCGCACGCGGCGTTGAGGTCGTAGGCGCCGGGGGCGGCGATGCCGAGCCGGGATGCGACGACCGCGGATACGTTCGGTATCAGCGCCTCGGTGCTGCAGGTGGCCACGATGACCAGATCGATGTCGGCGGGGGACAGGCCGCTGCCGGCCAGCGCCTTGCCGCCGGCCACGACCGCCATGTCGGCCACGGTCTCGTCGGGGCCGGCGAACCGGCGGCTGACGATGCCGACCCGGCTGCGGATCCACTCATCGCTGGTGTCGACCTGCGCGGCGAGGTCGTCGTTGGTGACCACGTTGCCGGGCTGGTAGCCGCCGAAGGCCATGATCCGCGCGCCCGCGGCGGGCGCGAAAGGGGTGGAGGACTTACCGGGCAGGGGAGATGTCATTCGCCTTCCTTGGGCTGGACGCGGACAAGTGGCTGGCCCTCGCTGACCGGATCCCCGTCTTCCACCAGCCATTCGATGATCTCCGTGGATCCCAGGGGCCACGGCGCGGCAACCGGGCGCTGACCGCCGCGCGCGACGACGGTGCCGATCACCCCCGCGGGCCCCCCGGTCACGAGGTGGCTCTCCGCCCCGCCGTTCCCGCCTGACCGGAATGTTCCCGACGTCGGCGCGACGACCAGCCGCCACTCCGGCAGGTGGCCGTGCCCGTGGGCGTCAGGCTCGGAGAAGTGCTCCTCGACCAGGTCTCGCGCGGCTTGGAGCTGATCCGGCGTCTTGACCGCCAGCTGGGCGACGCCGGGCAGCGCCCGCCTGGCCAGCCCGGCCAGCGTACCCGCCGGAGGCAGTTCGATGATCGCGGTCACGCCTAGGTCCGCCATCGTCCGCATGCACAGGTCCCAGCGCACCGGCGCGGCCACCTGGGCGACGATGCGCTCCAGCCACTCCTTGCCGGTGGCGACCGCTCCGCCGTCGGCGTCGGACAGCAGGGTGATGGCCGGGTCGTCTACGGCGACGTCCGAGGCGGCCTCGCGCAGCGCCGCGACGGCCGGCGCCATGTGCCTGGTGTGGAAAGCGCCGGCGACCTGCAGCGGGCGCAGCCGCGCGCCGGGCGGCGGGTCCGCCGCGAACGCTTCAAGCTCCGCCGTCGTCCCGGCGGCCACGATCTGCCCCGCCCCGTTGACGTTCGCCGGCGTCAGGCCGTGGTCGGCGATGGCCGCGAGCACCGCGTCCTCGTCGCCGCCGAGGACCGCGGTCATCCCGGTCGGCTCGGCCGCCGAGGCCGCTGCCATGGCCATGCCCCGCACCCTGACCAGCCGCATCGCGTCGTCCTCGCCGAGC
>JASIGD010000416.1 GCA_030045295.1 Streptosporangiaceae bacterium | reverse complement strand
CTTGGCGCGCTGGCGCAGCCTCTCGATCCGCCGGTAGGCCGCTGGCGTGGCGACCTCGGTGAGCATGGCCCGGGTGGCCGCCATGGCCAGCGGGTTGCCGTTGAACGTGCCGACCATCTCGTACCCGCCCGAGGCCACGTGGTCCATGACCGGTTCGGTGCCTCCGATCGCCGCGACCGCCACGCCGCCGCCCAGCGACTTGGCCAGGCAGATGAGGTCGGGCTGGACGCCGCTCAGCCGGGTGACGCCGCCCGGCCCGACGGTGAGGCCGGTCTTCACCTCGTCGAACGTGAGCAGCGCGCGGTGCTCGTGCAGGAGATCCTTGAGGGCGGCCAGGTAGCCGGGCTCGGGCGGGATGATCCCGGCGTTCATCATGACCGGCTCGATGATCATGCCCGCGACCTGGTTCGGATGCTCGTCAAGCAGCCGGGCCACGCTGCCCAGGTCGTTGAACGTGGCGATCAGGGTCAGGTCGGTGATGGCTTTCGGGATGCCGGTGGACGACGGAGCGCTGTTCGGCCTGTCGGGCGGGCCGGCCTGCTCCGGCTCCGGGGCGACGGACACCTGCACGGAGTCGTGGTGGCCGTGGTAACACCCCTCGACCTTGATGATCAGGTCCCGGCCGGTGATCGAGCGCATGAGGTGGACGGCGTCCATGGTGGCTTCGGTGCCCGAGTTGGCGAACCGCCAGCGGGGCAGGCCGAAGCGGCGGGCGAGTTCTTCGGCCACCACCAGGGCGTCAGGGGTCGGCTGGGCGAAGTGGGTGCCCCGGCCGGCCTGGGTCATGATCGCGTCGGCGATGGCCGGGTGGGCGTGGCCGGCGAGCGCCGCGCCGTATCCGCCGTGCAGGTCCACGTACTCGTTGCCGTCGACGTCGTAGACCTTCGAGCCGCGGCCGTGGCTCAGCCAGACCGGCTGCGGGGCGGTGATCTGCCAGCTGGAGGTGACCCCGCCGGCCAGGTAGCCGCCCGCCCCGGTCGCCAGCCGGGCCGACTGCGGCTGCCGCCGGACGAAGATCTCCTCCTGCGCGGCGATGATCTCGGCGAGTTTGGCGTCGGTCGAGGTGGTGGCGGCCTGGGCGCGCTCGGGAGTGTACTGGGCGGTCACGATGACTTCCTGTCGTTGACTGAACGTTCAGTCTAGACGTCTCGGCGAGGGTCGGCAAGGGTCTTGGGCGATCTGGGCAGGGCCGCGGTTGCCGGTCTTGGGGGATCTGGGAAAATTGGGCCGGGTCCGGGGGGCGGGATGGCTACGGGAGTGGCTGGCGTTTCCTGAGGCGGGGAAACCAGGGAGGTGAGCGTCCCGTGACCGAGCCGGCGTCCGCCGAGTCTTCTGCCGGGTCTTCCGCCGGGTCTTCCGCCGAGTCTTCCGCCGGGGCGCTGTTTTCCGGGCGGACGGCCTGGGCCCGGCGGATGGAAACGCCGCTGCGGTCCTTCCTGCGCACCGAGACCGGCAGCGCCTCGGTGCTGGCCGCCGCCACCGTCGCGGCCCTGGTCTGGGCGAACGTCAGCCTGTCCGGCTACGACAAGGTGTGGTCCACCAAGCTGTCGGTATTGGTGGGCGGCTCGGGCCTGGGCATGGACCTGCGCGAGTTCGTGAACTCCGGGCTGATGGCGCTGTTCTTCCTGGTGGTCGGGCTGGAGGCGCGGCGCGAATGGGACATGGGCGAGCTGCGGGTGCGGAGCAGGCTCACGCTGCCGGTCCTGATCGGGCTCGGCGGCATGGTCGTGCCGATCAGCATCTACCTGATCGTGAACGCCGGGCGGCCTGCGGTGCACGCGTGGGGCATGTCCATGGCGACCGATACCGCGTTCGCGCTCGGCGCGCTGGCCCTGGTCGGCCGCAGGCTGCCGGATCGCGTCCGCACCTACCTGCTGACCTTCTCCGTGGTCGACGACCTGGCGGGGATCACGGTTATCGCCATCTTCTACAGCGGGCGCATCCAGGTGGTGCCGTTGCTGTCCGGGATCGGGTTCCTGCTCCTGGTGGTGGTGATCAGGGCCAGGGGCGTGCGGTCCGGGCCGGCGTACGCGCTGATCGGGGTCGCGGCCTGGGTGGCGTTCTTCAAGTCGGGCGTGGATCCGGTCGTCGTGGGGCTGGTCATGGGGCTGCTGACGTACGCCTACCCGGCGAGCCGGGCCTCGCTGGAGCAGGCGTCCGAGGCGTTCCGGATGTTCCGCGAGCAGCCTACGGCGGAGCTGGCGCAGTCGGCCCGGGAAGGGGTGCGGACCGCGATCTCGCCGAACGACCGGCTCGCGCAGATCTACCACCCGTGGTCGAGTTACGTCATCGTGCCGGTGTTCGCGCTGGCCAACGCCGGGATCGCGATCAGTGCCAGCTTCCTGGCCCGGGCCTACACCTCGCCGGTCACGCTCGGCATCTTGATCGGCTACCTGGTCGGCAAGCCGGTCGGCACTTCGGGCGTCGCGTGGGTGACCACCCGGGTCAGCCGCGGGCGGCTGCGGCCGCCGGTCGGCTGGGGCGCGGTCATCGGAGCCGGCGCGGTCGCCGGGATCGGCTTCACCGTCTCGCTGCTGATCGCCTCGCTGGCGCTGCAGGGCACCGAGCTGGCCGAGGCGAAGCTCGGCATCTTGTCGGCCGCGCTGGCCGCGACGGCGCTGACCTGGATCATCTTCCGGGCGGTGAACCGGCTGCCCGTCCGGCCGCGGCTGCGGGCGCTGCTGGGCACGGCCGAGGTCATCACCGACCTGGTGGTGCCGGTCGACGAGGGGCGCGATCACATCCGCGGGCCGGGCAAGGCGCCGGTCACCGTCGTGGAATACGGGGACTTCGAGTGCCCCTACTGTGGCCTGGCCGAGCCTGCCGTGCGGGAGCTGCTCAGGGACTTCGGCGACGTGCGGTACGTGTGGCGGCACCTGCCGCTGAACGACGTCCATCCGCACGCGCAGCAAGCCGCCGAAGCCGCGGAGGCGGCCGGCAAGCAGGGCGCGTTCTGGGAGATGCACGACCTGCTCCTCGACCGCCAGGACGCGCTCACCGCGCGTGACCTGATCGGGTACGCGAGCTCGCTCGGCCTTGACGTCGAGCGATTCACCGCCGACCTGCGCAAGCACGCCGGCGCGGCGCGCGTGGCCGAGGATGTGGACTCCGCCGACCTTTCCAGCGTTTCCGGGACGCCCACGTTCTTCGTCAACGGCATGCGGCATTACGGCGCCTACGACATCGAAACCCTGTCGAAGGCGGTTAAATTGGCCATGGCCAGAGCCAAAATCAGCGCCTAGGGAGGTATCCCATGAGCACGCAAGGAACCGCCGCGGCGGCCGGCACCATCGATATCGGCGGCGACCTGACCGTCAACCGCCTCGGGTTCGGCGCGATGCGGATTACCGGACGTGGCATCTGGGGCGACCCGCCCAGCCGGGACCGGGCCATCGAGACGCTGCGGCGCGTAGTGGAACTTGGCGTCAACTTCATCGATACCGCCGACTCCTACGGCCCGGAGGTCAGCGAGAACCTGATCGCCGAGGCGCTGTACCCGTACCCGGACGACCTGGTCATCGCGACCAAGGGCGGGCTGGTCCGGCCCGGTCCGAACCGCTGGGACCCCGACGGGCGCCCGGAGCATCTGCGGCAGGCGTGCGAGGGCAGCCTGCGCAGGCTCAAGCTCGAGCGGATCCCGCTGTACCAGCTCCACCGGCCCGACCCGGCGGTGCCGCTGGCCGAGTCGATCGGCGCGCTCGCCGAGCTGAAAGACGAGGGCAAGATCCGCCACGTCGGCGTCTCCAACGTGTCGGAGGGGCAGCTCCGCGAGGCGCAGCGGATCGTCCCGATCGTGTCGGTGCAGAACAGGTTCAACGTGGCCGACCGGCGGTCTTCGTCCATGGTCGATCTGTGCGAGCAGGAGCAGCTGGTGTTCCTGCCCTGGGCGCCGGTCCAGGAGGCCGCCAGGAACGTGCCCGTGGCCACTACCGCCGAGCGGCACAACGCGACGCATTACCAGGTCGTGCTCGCCTGGCTGCTGGCCATTTCCCCGCAGATCCTGCCCATTCCGGGCACTGGCTCGGCCCAGCACGCCGAGGAGAACATCGGCGCGGTGTCCATCGAGCTGAGCAACGAGGAGTTCAACGCGATCGACGAGGTGCAGTTAATGGCCAGGATGCGGACGGCGGCTCGACGGCTTCTCCGGCGCTAGGTGCGTGGCCCACTAAGATGACCGGGACAAGCCGGACGTCGAGGGGCGAAGCGTGACTGAGACGAGCAAGGGCACCGCCATCGCGGGGGGCCGGGTCGTCCCGGTCGAAGGAGAGCCGATCGAACCCGGGATCGTCTTGCTGCAGGACGGGAAGATCGTGGCGGTCGAGGGTCCCGGCTGCACCGTGCCGGCCGGCGTGGACGTGGTCGACGCGACAGGCAAATGGGTGCTGCCCGGCTTCATCGACGCGCACGCCCACCTGGGCGTACACGAGGAGGCAGAGGGCTGGGCGGGCCAGGACACCAACGAGAGGACCGATCCGGTCACCGCGCAGGTTCGCGCGCTGGACGCGATCAACCCGGCCGAGCAGGGCTTCCGCGACGCCATCACAGGCGGCGTGCTCGCGGTCAACATCAACCCGGGCTCGGCTAACCCGATCGGCGGGCAGACCGCGGCGATCAAGTGCTGGGGCCGCACGGTGGACGAGATGGTGCTGCGCGAGCCGGCCGGCCTGAAGTCCGCCCTCGGCGAGAACCCCAAGCGGGTGTACGGCGAGCGCAACGAGACCCCGTCGACCAGGCTGGGCACCGCCGCCGTGATCCGCAGCGCGTTCGTCGCGGCCCTGAACTACCAGGCCAAGCTGGCCGCCGCCGAAGAAAATCCTTCTTCCGAACGGCCGCCGGTGGAACGCGACCTTAAACTCGAGGCGCTCAGCCGGGTGCTGCGCAGAGAGATCCCCTGGCGGCAGCACTGCCACCGCGCCGACGACATCGCGACTGCGATGCGGATGGCCAGGGAGTTCGGCTATGAGCTGGTGATCGACCATGGCACCGAGGCGCATCTGCTGGCCGATCAGATCGCCGCCGCGTCGATCCCGGTGGTCATCGGTCCGCTGTTCACCAGCAGGTCCAAGGTCGAACTGCGCAACCGGTCGCTGGCTAACCCGGGCCGGCTGGCGGCGGCCGGGGTGACCATCGCGATCACCACGGACCACCCGGTCGTGCCGATCCACTTCCTCATCTATCAGGCCACGCTCGCGGTCAAGGAGGGCCTGG
Organism: Streptosporangiaceae bacterium; assembly: GCA_030045295.1. The sequence goes on along the minus strand of JASIGD010000416.1, from coordinate 8,478 downwards.
ACCGCGTGACCGCCCTCCGCTCGGTCACCATCAACCCGGCGCGGATCATCGGCTGCGCCGACCGGATCGGCTCGCTCTCGGTGGGCAAGGACGCCGACGTGGTGATCTGGTCCGGCGACCCGCTGGACGTGATGAGCCGCGCCGAGCGCGCCTTCGTCGGCGGCCGGGAGGTCTACCACTACGACTACGCCAGGCACGAGGGCGTCTTCGCCGACGTGAACGGGGCGGCGTAGGTCAGCCCGGGACGAGGACGACGCGCGGGCCGGATTCGGCGGAGGCGGCCCAGGCCTCGCTGACGGCGGACAGCGGGAAGGTGCGGTACGGCACCTCGACCTGGCCATCGGCGATCAGCTGGATGTAGGCCGGGATCTGGGCTTTGATGTGAGCCGCGGGCACGGAGCCGGCCCCGCTGCCCGATATCGTCAGCTTCCTGCTGCGCAGCAGCGAGGAGGGAACGCCCGCCTCGGCTCCGCCGAGCGCGCCGATCTGGACGTATTTGATATCGGCGGTGTCCTCGCCGGGTCCTTGGCGGCCGAGGGCTCGGAACGCGGTCTCGGCGACCGGTCCCCACACGAAGTCGAGCACCAAGCCGGGCGCGTCAGGGAGCGCCCCGGCGAGGGCCTCGGCGTCGGCGTCCCGGTCACCGGTGAGGGCCAGCGTCTGCGCGCCCGCCGCGGCGGCGCGCTCCAGCCTCGGCCTGCTCCGTCCGGCGCCGACGACGCGGGCGGCGCCAAGCAGCCTGGCGTTCTGAGCGGCCAGGAAGCCGGCCATGCCGGTGACGCCCAGGATCAGTACGGTGTCGAGCCGGCCGACCTCGGCCTGCCGGGCGGTCAGCGGCAGCCAGGACGCCAGGCCCGGGTTGACGCCCGCGGCGACGGCCTCGGGCTGCGCCCCGTCCGGGAGCGGGAACCGCATCGCGTCGGGCGAGGCGAAGCGCTCGGCGAAGGTCCCGTACGGCGGGTGGCCGGATCCGGTGAAGACCAGCGCGCCCTCGGCCGTCCGGGCCACCGCGTTCAGGCCGGGAATGACCGGGAAGGCCGCATCGCGGGTGTAGTGGCGGCCGGCCGCCACCGACCGCGTGTTCGGGTGGATCCCCGCGGCCACCAGATCCACAAGCAGGCTGCTCTCGCCGGCCACGGGCTCCTCGAAGTCCGCGTAGACCGGGGCGGAGTCGGCCGAGTGCAAGACCGCCGCTTTCATCATGGCCTCCCATTTAACAATGTTAAGTGACGCTTCTGATCGTGCCTTAACACTGTTAAACTGTCAAGCCATGCCCGCCGGACTGACCAAGGCCGCCATCGTGCAGGCCGCTTTCGACCTGCTCGACGAGGCGGGTATGGACGGCCTGACGGTGCGTGCCCTGGCGTCCCGACTCGGGGTCCAGGCGCCCGCGCTGTACTGGCACGTGCGCAGCAAGCAGGCGCTGCTGGACGAGATGGCGACCCAGGTCTGGCGGCACGTGGGCGAAGTGATGGCCGGGCTGCCGGCCGGGCTGCCCTGGCGGGAAGTGACGGTGACCTACGCCTCGACCGTGCGCCGGGAGCTGCTCGGGCACCGCGACGGGGCTAAGGCGTTCAGCGGTACGACGCTGACCGATCCCGCCGTGGTCAGGCGCCAGGAGACCACGTTCGAGAACTTCATCTCCCAGGGGTTCACGCTGGACGACGCGGTACGGAGCCTGCTACTCGTCCACTGCTTCACGATCGGGTTCTGCGTCGAGGAGCAAGCGGTGGCCCAGATGACCGCGTCCGGCGACGACCGTTACTCCCTGGACCGCCGCGCCGAGCTCATCGGGCCGGAGGCCGCGCCGCTCGCTGTCGCGGCCGGCGAGGTGATCTTCGGTGACCCCGACGCCCGCTTCGCCGAGATGCTCGGCCTGCTGCTGGGGACCATCACCCGCGCGGCCGGGGTCGGCTAGCTCAAGAGCCGGCGCAGCTAATCTCGGGGCCACACCAGGACCGGGCCGCGGACGCGCAGCGCCACCGGAGTGCCGGCCGGCAGGTCGCGTCCTCCGACGATGCGCACGATGATCGCCCGGCCCTCGGCGTAGTGCTCGGTCTGCACGTGAACCACGGCGTCGTGGCCGTGGTAGCCGTAGGAGGTGACCCGGCCCGGCACGCCGTCCGCACCGGGCTCAAGGTCGATCTGCTCGGGCCGGATCAGGGCCGTGACCTGGCCGTCTCGCACGGCGACGGTTCCGTGGGCGTCAACCAGGTGGCGGCCGAGGGGCGTCTTGACCACACCCGCGCTGAGCACGCCCGCGAGCAGGTTCGCGTCCCCGATGAAGCTGGCCAGCTCGGCGTCGACCGGCCGGGTGTAGAGGTCCTCGGGCGCGGCGTACTGCGCGATCTTCCCGTCGCGCAGCGCCGCAACCCGGTCGGCGACCGAAAGGGCCTCGTCCTGGTCGTGGGTCACCAAGACGGCCGTGGTGCCGGCCCGGCGGAAGATGTCCTGGACGTCGGAGCGGACGCTGGCCCGCAGGTGAGCGTCCAGCGACGCGAACGGCTCGTCGAGCAGCACCACGGCCGGCTCGATGGCCAGGGCGCGGGCCAGCGCGACCCGCTGCTGCTGGCCGCCGGACAGCTGATGCGGGTACCGCTTGCCGAGCCCGCCCAGGCCGACCAGATCCAGCATGGTCGCGACCCGGCCGCCACGGCGCTCGCGGGCGGTCAGCCCGAACCCGACGTTGGCTTGGACCGTGAGATGCGGGAACAGGCTGCCTTCTTGCGGAACGTAACCGATACGGCGTCGCTCAGGCACCACGTACGCGCCGGGTCCGTCCACGACGGCATCGCCGATCGTGATCGTGCCGGCGTCCGGGCGCTCGAAGCCGGCCAGCAGCCGTAGCAAGGTCGTCTTGCCGCTGCCCGAGGGGCCGAGGATGGCCGTCAGGGATCCCGCGGGCACTTCGAGGTCCACGCCGGCCAGGACCCGGTGCGCGCCGAACGACTTGTGCAGGCCGGTCACCGCTACTTGCCGCATGCCCTCATCCTCGCGGGTTGACCGGGCGATTGAAGAATCGCCCCAGCACGTAGCTGGGCACGGCGGCGACGATGATCATCACCAGGGCGAACGGCGCGGCCTGGCTGTAGGAAAGGTTGGACTCATACGACCAGAACTGCGTGGCCAGCGTCTGGGTGTTGGTCGGGATCAGCAGCAAGGTGGCGGTCAGCTCGGTGACAGCCGACAAGAAGACCAGGCAGAACGCGGCCACCAGGCCCGGCCCGGCGAGGCGCAGGGTGACCCGGAACAAGACCGCGAGCCTGCGCTGTCCCAGTGACCTGGCCACTTCGTCCAGGCTGACCGGCGCCCGGGCCAGCGACGCCTTGACCCCCACCAACGCCAGCGGGAAGAACATGATCGCGTAGCAGACCACCAGCAGGGGCGCCGTCCCGTCGGCGAACCCGGCCGCGTAGCGCTCGGTGAAGTAGTACAGGGCGAAGGCGATGACCACGCCCGGCATGGCCAGGACCAGGTAGGTGCTCCGCTCGAGGAAATGCCCGACCCGGCCGGCGTGCCGGACGGCCAGCATCGCCACGGGCAACGCCATGACCGTAGCCAGGACACCCGCCGCGCCGCTGTACAGAGCCGTATGTCCCGCGGCGTTGAGCAGTGATACGTTCGCGCCGCCGCTCAGCGCGGGAGGAAGCCCGTCGACCATCCAGTACAGCGCCGATGCGACCGGCACGCCGAGCGCGAGCAGGACCAGCAGGGCAAACAGCGCCAGCACGGGCCAGCGCGCCCAGCCGAGCCGGAGCGGAGGGGAAACCCGCTGGGCCATCGGGCCGGACCGGGATACCCGGCCCCGGCCTCGGAGCATCCCCTCGCCGGCCAGGACGATCAGGCTGAGCAGGACCAGCACCAGGGACAGCGCGCACATGGCGGCGAAGCTGTTCAGGTCGTTGAACTCGGAGAAGATCTCGGTGGTGAAGGTCTGGTAGCCGAGGATCTCGAACGCGCCGTACTCGGCCAGCAAGACCAGCGCGACGAGCAGGCAGCCGCCGAGGATGGCGCCCTTGGCCTGGCCGAGGGTGATCCGGACGAACGTGCGGACCCGGCCGGAGCCCAGGCTCCGCGCTACCTCCTCCTGGCCCGGATCCGCCCCGCGGAGGCTGGCCGCCACCGGGAGGTACACCAGCGGGTAGACGGCGAAGGTCATGACGATGACCGCGCCCCGGAAACCCTGTACCCACGCCCACAAGGAATTCCAGCCGAAGCTCACGACGAAATCGGGGATCGCGAGCGGCACCACCACGAGCACGGCCCAGACGCGGCGGCCGGGCAGGTCGGTGCGTTCGACGCACCACGCCGCGGCAGTCCCGATCACCGCGCACGCCGCCGTGACCGACACGGAAAGCCGGACCGTGTTCCACAGCAACGACCAGGTCAGCGGGCGGAAGATCAGGTGGGCCAGGCCCCCGGCGCTGTGCGCCTCGATCAACAGGAAGACCAGCGGCAGGGCCAGGATGCCCGCCACCAGGGCGGTCGCCGCGATCAGGGCGGTCGGCCGCCGGGTGCGGCGGGCGTGCGGAACGGGCAGGAGGGTCTTGGTGCGATCGGAAAGCGTTCCCGCGGCCATCAGTGGACCTTACCCGCTGGGCGGCTCACAGCAGACCTACCTGGCGGAGCAGGGCGATCGCCGCCGAGCCGTCACCCAGATCGGCGATCGTGATCGAGTTGGGCTGAAGCTGGTCAAAGGGCGTCTCCGGGGCCGAGGTCGTCACCCCGGACGCGAGCGGGTACTCGAAGCTCTGCTCGTCGTTTGAGGCGCGGGCGATGATGTCCTGACCCTGCTTGCTGACCAGGAAGGCGAGGAACTTCTGCGCCGCGGCCTGGTGCTTGCTGGACTTCAGCACCGCCGCGCCGGAGACGTTGATGACGTAGCCCGGATCGTGGGGGGCGAAGTAGGTGATCAGCGAGTGCATCGCCGACGCGCCGATCTCCAGCCGTAGCCGGTACCAGTAGTACTGGTTGATGACGCCGAATGCGACCTGGCCACGGTTCACCTCAGCGGTGATCGTTTCGTTGTCCGGGACGATGTGCTTGGCGGCGTTCGACTTGATGCCCTCGAGCCACCTCAGCGCGGCCGCCCGGCCGTAGGTCCTTAGCACCGAGGTGACGATCGGTTGGAAGTCGGTCTCGCCGGCCGCGAAGGCCAGCTGGCCGGCGTACTTCGGATCAGCCAGCTGCAGGACCGACGTCGGGAGCTGACTCTTGGCGATCAGGGACGGGTTGTAGATGAGCACGCTGACCCGGGCGGAAACGCCCACCCAGTCCCCGTCGGGCGAGTTGTACTTGGCCGGGGTGCGCGCCAGCGTGCTGGCGTCTACCGGGGCCAGCAGGCCCTTCTCCTGCAGAAACTCAAGCGCGGGCGAATTCTCGGTATAGAAGACATCGGCGGGCGAATGCGAACCCTGGAGCGCGATCAGGCTCGCGAGCGTGTCCTCGTCGTCGTTGCGGACGTTGACGGTTATCCCGGTCTGGTGCTCGAACGCGGTCACGAGCCCGTCGGTGGTCTGCTCGTGCTGGCCGCTGTAGAGGGTGATGGATGGCCCGGTCGAGTCCGATGCGCAGCCCGCGACCAGCCCGCTGGCCACGAGCGAACCGCACGCAACGGCGGCCGCGACGGCGACCCGGCAGCGCATCACGGGGCGGCCCCCGGGCCTAGGTCAACGGTAGTCCGGTTAGTCATCTACCCTTCCCCTGTACTTGATCGCCGCTTGATAATGGCCCAGCCGCCAGCAAGTTAGCTTAGGCTAACCTAACAAGTTCCGTCTGTACATTAATGAGACTGATGTCACCCGGCGAGCCCGGCTGGCTCAGGCTGCGCTGGCGCGGGCCGGCCGGGCCAGCTAGACGGCGCGGGCGGGCAGGGGTTTCAGCGCGCGCACGGTCGCTACGAGCCGCCGCCCGAGCACGCGGCAGGCGGGCTCATCCCGGCCACGCCGTACTGCTGAGCGGCCTGATTCTGGTAGTCGGCGTAGGCCGCGCCGCTGGCTGCCGCGACGCTGCCGAAGTACTCCGCGGCGCCCTGGTCGGTCGGGATCGTGGCGCTGTCGAGGATTCTGCCGGTATTCGGGTCCGCGCACGCCAGCGTGTGCGAGCCGCCGATCCAGACGGCGCCGCCGCCGAGGGTGGGGATCGAGGCGAAACCGCCGCTCGCGCCCGGGCCGACGCGGAACGCGCGGGACAGGTTCCCGTCCTGCGCGAACCAGGCCCACTCGGCCATTCCGGTTCCGAGTGTGCCCCAGACACCACCCGGCGTCGCGACCAGGTTCCCGCCGACGCCCGCGGCATTCATCCGGAACAGGCCCGATTCCGTGCCGGCGGACAGGTCAAAGGCCGCCAACTCGAAGGAACTCGAAAGCTGGACGCCGGCGTACAGCGTGTGCCCGTCCGGAGATACCGCCACCGAGCTGGCCGGGCCGGCGGTCAGGGGGATCTGCCGGACGACCTGGCCGGTGGCCGGGTCTACCACCGCCACGTGGTCGCCCGCGGCTAGGTAGAGGCGGCCGTCGGGACCGGCGGTCAGCACCCCCTGGGCGGTGCTCGACACCCCGCCGACGGCGGGCGCGGACACCGACGCGACCTGCGCGAGCGTCTGCGCGTCGTAGCCGTGCAGGACGATGTTGCCGCCGTTGTAGGCCCACACCACCCACACCGTGTTACCGACGACGACGGGCGGGTTGGTGACCGGCGACCGGTACGGGGTGGTCCGCACGATGGCCCCGCTGGCCGGGTCGATCCGGTCTAGGGCGCCGGCCCCGATCGCGTACAGCGAGTGGTCCGCGCTGACCAGCGAGCCCTGCGTCAAGGCCTGATGAGCGATCAGGTGCGCGCCCCAGGGCCCGCCGGGGATAGCCGGCGAGGTCGAGGCCGGCGTTTGCGGAGGCGAGGAGGAACTCGTGGTCACCGCGGTCGCCGGTGATGGCGTGTGGTGCGAGGTGGCGAGCAGCGCGAGGCCCGCGCTCGCGCCGGCCACGACGAACACGCTCGCCGCGGCCAGGACCGGCGCCCAGGCCCGGCCCCAGCCCGGGGAGCCGCGAAAGGTACGGCGCACCCGGGGCTGACGTGCCTGATCAGCCACCCGGCGGGCCACGTCCTCGACGGTCACCCCGCGCGGAGGCTCGGGCGTGACGCGGTGCAGCAGGTCCGACAACTGCCGTTCCTCGGTATTCATGACGCCACACCTCCGGTCATCAGCTCGGCCAGGCCGGGCGCGTCCCTGAGCCGGGCCAGGGCCTTGGCAGCGTGCGATTTCACCGCGCCCACCGAGCAGCCCATCGCCGCCGCGGTCTGCGTCTCCGTCTGGTCAGCGAAATAGCGCAGCACGACCACGGCGCGCTGCCTGGCGGGCAGCCGGTCCAGCGCGGCGAGCAGCGCCTGACGCGCGTCGGCCTGGGCGAACACGTCCCCGGAGGCCTGCGGTTCGGGGAGCCGCCCGGTCGCGATCTCGCCGTTCCAGCGCCGCTGCCGCCAGCGCAGGAACGTATTTACCATGATCTTCCGCACGTAAAGCTCCGGGTTGTCCTGCCGGGTGAGGCTGTCCCACCGCGGCCACGCCGCCGCGAGCGCGGTCTGCACCAGATCCTCGGCGCTCGACCAGTCTCCGGTCAGCAGCCAGCCAGACCGCAGCAACGCGGGCGATCGCGCCTGGACAAAGTCACGGAACCCGTCCGGCTCGGCCGGGCGATCCACCATGGTGTCCACCGATCCTCCGTCCGGCTCAGCGGGCTCACGTGAATGTAGAGACGTCAGCCCCCCCGGAAGGTTTACTGCATCGTCAAGGTTGGCGCAGCCTGCCGAGGGCCGCGCTCGCGCGCTGCTGCCGTGACTCGGCCCGGTACGACTGCCGGCGGGCCTCGGCGAGCTGCTGGCGAGCCCCGGAGAGCTCGGCTTCCAGCCGCCGGACCGCGTCCTCCAGCTGACGCTCCGCCGCGGCGGCGGCTTCGGCGTCCCGGTCGGCTTCAGCCACGGCCCGTTCGGCCTCAATGATCTTCTCGCGACGACGGAGCTCGGGTGAGGCAACCGGCTCAGCCGGCACGGGTTTTTTCGCCGCGGGGTCGGGGGCCAGGACGAGGCCCGGGCCGAAGCCGGCCCACTGCTCGGCGCGGACGAGAGTGCCCAGCTTGGCGGCTACGTCCGGGTCGGCGATGGCCGCGTCAAAGGTGGCGCTGACGTCCTCGCGCAGCGCCGCCGGGGGCGCGGGCACGTCCTCCAGGGCCTGCCTGGTCAGCTCGTCGACCAGCCGGCCGCGGGCCGCGGTCAGCTCCCGGATCCTGGCGGGTCCCGCCGGGGCGTGCAGCTCGGCGCTCAGTGCGGCCAGCCGGGACGTGACCTCGGGGTCGGCGCGGACCAGGCGGTTCACCACCCAGGCCGAACGGGTCGGCTTGCGCAGCGCGGCGATCTGCTTGGCCGCGGCGGCCTGTCCCGCCTCGCGGGCCTGGGCGACGAGCTCGGCGCGGCGCTGGGTGAAAA
>JASIGD010000415.1 GCA_030045295.1 Streptosporangiaceae bacterium | reverse complement strand
CCCCGCTCATCGGCTGCCGCATATGCCCGGGCTGTCTCGCCGGTCAGTTCCAGGTCCACATACGGGTTCAGGTACATCCGCAACACCACCATCGGCTGGCCCGGATCACGCCCGGCGATGACCATCCGGCGGGCGACGGTGTACTTCTCCCCGGTCTCGGCCATCCGGGCCCGGACCTGCTTCTTGAACGCGCTGTCGTCAGTCACGCCATGTCCCTCGCGGCGACGCTGCCCCGCGCCCTGATCGCCTGGCTCAGCGGTGACTGATCTGTCCCGGCAAGCGCGAACCGGCGGCCCTTGTCCTCACCGCCGCCGCGGGCGCGGGCCACGGCAGCTCGGAGTGCGGCAGGCGCTCCTGCCAGCACCCAGGCTATGCCCGTATCCCCGCCACCCCCAAACAAGGACATCCCCACCCGCAGGCAGATTCTGGCCGGAACCAAGCATGTTGTTACCAGGCCTCGATGACCAGGCCGGTCGCGGCGAGGCAGCCGCCGATCAGGTGGGGCCGGTACTGGAACTTCTTCAGCATCACCGCCATGCAGGGCCAGACGACGGACGTGGCACCGGCCATGAAGCTTGACCAGAACGTCTGACGCTGATGTGCGGACGACGTCGAAGATCGCCTTATCCACCTCGGTTGCGCGGTGAGCACGTGCGATCTTGGGGTCTCCTGCCGCCGGGCCGGGCGTACGCTTCACCTGTGTCTCACGCACCGATCGCGCACGGGACTGCGGCACTACGCCGCTCCGGCAGCTGGGGTCGGGTAGTCACGGTCAGCTCTCTCGGTGCCGTGGCGGCCTGACGGCAGCTGGCGGAGGAGGACCCGCGATGCCGAAAGCGATCAAGGGAAATGCCGGGCGAAAGCCGCCAGAGCCGTCAGCGAGGCACTCCGGCATCGACGATTGGCTCGGGCTCCTCATGCCGTATCTGCAGCCGATCGTCAAGGGGCTGGACGAGTCAATCCGGGCGGCGGTCCCGGGCCTTCACTACGCCGTCAAGTGGAAGAGGGCGTTCTACGGGCTACCAGGGCTCGGGTGGATCATCGAGATAGCCCCCTACGACGTGTCCGTGAATGTCGTCTTCCTCGGCGGCGCGGACTTCGAACCCCCGCCGCCACTCGGAACTACCGGTCGGAGCCGCTATGTCAAGGTGACCACCCTGGAAGAGGGGCACCGGCCAGAGCTGCACGACTGGATAGAGCAAGCCGGCCGCACGCCAGGTTGGAAGTGACCCGGCCCGCCGCTCGGCTGCCCGAGCTTCTTAAGCGCATCACGGGTAGCGGCTGAGGGAACCTCAGTGTAGATCTCCATCGTGACGGCGATCTTGCTGTGCCGGAGGATCCGCATAGCGACCACGCGGGTGCACGTCACGAGGTCTGCGACACGCCGATACTGGTCTGATGACCGGTCACCAGCCGCCTCAAGCAGGCGATGTGCCGATGCCAAGCGGGCGCATGACCAACGGGATCGTGCGGCGCGGTGACCGGCTGCTGCGGCCGATGGGCCCGTGGTCGCCCGCGGTGCACGAATACCTGCGGTATCTGGAAGCAGCAGGGTTCGACGGCTCGCCACGCGTGCTCGGGACCGAAGGCGACCGCGAAGCGCTGACCTTTATCGACGGCGACGTCGCCATGGACCCGCTCTGGCAGCCTGGACACGGGCACCGGCTCCCGCCCTATGCCAGAACTGAAGTCGCCCTGCGCGCCGCGGCGAAGCTGATACGCAAGCTGCACGCGGCGTCCTCCGGCTTCCGGCCAGCCCTTACCTGCTACCGCTTCCACCCGCACCCGCCCACGGCCGGGGAGATCGTCTCCCACGGCGACCTCGGCCCGTGGAACACCGTCTACCGGGGCGGCGTGCCGGTAGCGTTCATCGACTGGGACGCGGCCCAGCCGGTCGACCCGCTGACCGACCTCGCCGACGCGGCCTGGACGTTCGTGCCGCTCGCGCCGCCCGGCCGACTCGCCGAAGCAGGTTTCGACCCGCTCCCAGACCTCCCGGCCCGGCTACGCACATTCCTGGACGCCTATGGGCTGCCCGACCGTAAGACCATCCTCCCAGCACTTGAGCAGACCATGCTCAGCGAACCCGAACTCCTGCGCTGGCTCCAGCACGTCTCGCCGGACCTCGCCCGCGCATTCTGAGTCGCATCAGTCCTGCGCTTACGCCCTGATCGATCATCTCTGACGAGGTTCCCGGCGGAAGGTGCAGGCGATGCCGCTGCGGCGAAATCAGGTCGCTGACGTCTGAGGGGCCGGCGTAGTGTTGCACGGTGCTTGAGGTAACAGCCTGCGCGGACGAGCCGGACGAGCTGACCTCGCTGGAGGTCTACAACACGGTGTGGCCGCACGACGCGGTGACGATCGGCGCGGTGCACGCATTCAGGGACAGCGCCCAGGATTACATCGACTACCTCGTCCGCGAGGATGGCGTGATCCTGGGGTCTGGGGCCGCGGCTATCTTCGCCTATCGCGCGCGCCGTGTCGTGGCGCTCATCACCGTGCTCGCCGGGCAACGCCGGCGCGGCGCTGGCACGGCATTGTATGAGGCCATCTCCCTGTGGGCCGGCGAGCGTGGGGCACGCGAGCTGGAGGTGCCGGTCGCCGGCAACGATCCGGAGAGCCTGTCCTTTGCCCAGCGGCGCGGCTTCACCGAGGAACGGCGCGAAGTGGGCCTCGTGCTCAGCCTCGCCGGCGTCTCGCCGCGGCAGGTCCAGCCACCGGCCGGGATCGAGATCGTCACCTGGGCGCAGCGGCCGGAGCTGGCACGCGGGATGTACGAGGTCGACCTCGAAATCCATCCTGACATCCCCGGCTTCGAGGACGTCGCCGTCGAACCGTTCGAGGACTGGATGGCGCACAATATGCTGCGGCCCGCCGACTCTCCCGAGGCGACGTTCATCGCGC